>NZ_JBSFLV010000095.1:0-36594 GCF_053599215.1 Streptomyces sp. NPDC001002
GGTCGGCGCGCCGAGGCGAGGCCGCGAGGCCGCGAGGCCGCGAGGCCGCGAGGCCGCGAGGCCGCGAGGCCGCGAGGGATGGTTGCAGGTGCGCCCCGCCTGCGCCGCTGCCATCCCGGACCGACCGGGCGCCGGAGCCCTGCGCAGCAGCACCGCTGGTCAGCGACGACGCCTCGGCCACACCGGACAACCCCGGCCCTGGCGGCAGCCGTCGGCTCCAGCCGGGCGAGGTGACGCCGAGTCACCCCACCCCGCCGACCCACCGTCGACCCACTCCCCCGCCAAAGCCCAGCGCAGCGGCTACGCGTCGATACGCGACCGGTCCAGCGTCGCCGCCGAGCTGGAGATGAACTCCTTGCGCGGAGCCACGTCGTTGCCCATCAGCAGGTCGAAGACCGTCTCGGCGGAGTCCAGGTCGGAGAGGTTGATCCGGCGCAGGGTGCGGTGGCGGGGGTCCATCGTCGTCTCGGCCAGCTGGTCGGCGTCCATCTCACCGAGACCCTTGTAGCGCTGGATGGAGTCCTTGTGCCGGACGCCCTTGCTCTGGAACTCCAGGAGCTTGTCGCGCAGCTCGCGGTCCGAGTAGGTGTAGACGTATTTGTCCTGGCCCTTCTTCGGCTGGACGAGCTCGATGCGGTGCAGCGGCGGCACCGCGGCGAAGACCCGGCCCGCCTCGACCATGGGCCGCATGTAGCGGTGGAACAGCGTCAGCAGCAGGGTGCGGATGTGGGAGCCGTCGACGTCGGCGTCGGTCATCATGATGATCTTGCCGTAGCGGGCCGCGTCGATGTCGAAGGTACGGCCCGAGCCGGCTCCTATGACCTGGATGATCGCGCCGCACTCGACGTTTTTCAGCATGTCGGTCACAGACGACTTCTGGACGTTGAGGATCTTGCCGCGGATCGGCAGCAGCGCCTGGAACTCGGAGTTCCGGGCGAGCTTCGCGGTGCCGAGCGCGGAGTCTCCCTCGACGATGAACAGCTCGCTGCGGTCCACGTCGTCGCTGCGGCAGTCCGCCAGCTTGGCGGGCAGGGACGAGGACTCCAGAGCCGTCTTGCGGCGCTGCGCGTCCTTGTGCTGACGGGCCGCGATACGCGTGCGTGCCGCGGCGACCGCCTTCTCCATGACGACCCGGGCCTGCGCGGCCGCGTCGCGCTTGGTGGAGGTCAGGAAGTCCCTGAGCTCCTTGGAGACGACGTTGGTCACGATCCGGCGGGCCGCCGACGTACCCAGGACCTCCTTGGTCTGGCCCTCGAACTGGGGCTCGGCGAGTCGGACGGTCACGACGGCGGTGAGACCTTCGAGGGCGTCGTCCTTGACGATGTCGTCCTCGGCCACGCGCAGCAGCTTCTTGGCGCGCAGCACCTCGTTCATCGTCTTCGTGATCGCCTGCTCGAAGCCCGCGACGTGGGTGCCGCCCTTGGGCGTGGCGATGATGTTGACGAACGACTTGAGCGTCGTGTCGTAGCCGGTCCCCCAGCGCAGCGCGATGTCCACGCCGAGCTCGCGCGTGACCTCGGTGGGCGACATCTGACCGTGGTCGTCGAGGACCGGGACGGTCTCCTTGAAGGTGCCCTGGCCGGTGAGGCGCAGGACGTCGTTGACGGGCTTGTCGGTGGCCAGGTACTCGCAGAACTCGCTGATGCCGCCGTCGAAGCGGAAAGACTCCTCGCCCTTGCTGCCGCCCTCGCCGAGACCGAGTTCGTCGCGGACGACGATGGTCAGGCCGGGCACCAGGAAGGCGGTCTGGCGGGCGCGCTGGTGCAGCGTGTCCAGGGAGACCTTGGCGTCCTTGAGGAAGATCTGGCGGTCGGCCCAGTAGCGCACGCGCGTGCCGGTGCGGTTCTTGGGGACCTTCTTGGTCTTGCGCAGGCCACTGGCGGCCTCGAACTTGGCGTCGGGGCCGTTGCCCGCGAAGGCTCCGGGCACACCGCGCCGGAAGCTGATGGCGTGGGTGTGGCCGCTGCGGTCCACCTCCACGTCAAGGCGGGCGGACAGCGCGTTCACCACGGATGCGCCGACGCCGTGCAGACCGCCGGAGGCGGCGTACGAGCCACCGCCGAACTTGCCGCCGGCGTGCAGCTTGGTCATGACGACCTCGACGCCGGACAGACCGGTCTTGGGCTCGACGTCGACCGGGATGCCCCGGCCGTTGTCCCGCACCTCGACGGAGCCGTCGTCGTGGAGGATCACGTCGATGTGGTCGCCGTAGCCCCCGAGGGCCTCGTCCACCGCGTTGTCGATGATCTCCCACAGACAGTGCAGCAGACCGCGGCTGTCGGTGGAGCCGATGTACATGCCCGGGCGCTTGCGCACGGCCTCGAGTCCTTCGAGGACGAGCAGGTGCCGCGCGGTGTAGTTGGAACCGTCCCGGTCTGCTCCTGCCAGCAGCGCTGTGGACGGCACGGACGTCTCGGCGGTCACGCGGTTCGCTCCTCGCTGAATTTCAAGTGGGGCCCTTTGGGGTAAGGGCGCGGCTTCGGTCGCCGCCAAGAGGGTACCCAGGCCTGGTAGAGCCGTTGTAACGCCACCCTCGTCTGAGTTCACACTAGTCCAGAGTCGCATGAGTGTTCGATCCCTCGATGGAGTGAAGTACATATCACGTTCCCTTCGGGGCATGAACCATTTAGGCTCCGGGCACGTCCTCAAGAACAACCGGCAACCCAGCCGGGAGGACAGACATTGACAGACCGCGCGAACCCGTAAGACACACAGACACGCAATACGGCACATTCGCCGCCAACCGGCAGCAGACAGCCGGCCTCGAAAGATTTTTTCGAGGGAAGGCCCCGAGCGGGAACGTTTTGGGGCTGGTTGGATGTTGACCCTGGTACGACAGCTCGTCGAGCTAGAGAAGAGGCGACGTGACTACTGTTCTGACCCCCGCGAGCCCGCTGACGGCCGCTGACCGCTGCGACCGCTGCGGCGCCCAGGCGTACGTACGCGTGGTCCTGCTCAGCGGCGGTGAACTGCTCTTCTGCGCCCACCACGGACGCAAGTTCGAGCCGGAACTCAAGAAGATCGCCGCTGAGATACAGGACGAGACGGAGCGGCTGACGGCTGTGCCGGCAACCTCCAACGAAGAAGAGCGCTGACAACTCGCGTCAACGACGAGCCAGCTCCGGCACAGGCCGGTCGACGGGCGGCGTGGCCCCTTTCACAAGGGCCGCGCCGCCCGCGCTCGTAGGCGAGAAAGCCCTCAGCCGCCGTCAGCGGCCCGCATCGGGCTCACCGACCCGGCACCCCCTCCAAGCCCTTCCAGGGCCCGTACGGCGACGGACACGCGCGTGTAGACACCAGGACTGCCCGCGCGGCCACAGCCGCTCCCCCAGGACACCAGCCCGATGAGCTTCCCCTGGGCGACGAGCGGCCCTCCGCTGTCCCCCTGGCAGGCGTCCCGGCCGCCCGCCGTCTCACCGGCACACAGCATGGTGTCGGCCGCATAGGCCCCGTCCGAACTGCCTGGATAGGCCCGCTCGCACTGCGCGTCGGGCAGCACGTGCACACGCGCGGCCCGCAGACTGCGCGCGTAGTCACCACCCCCCGTGAGATCGCCCCACCCATAGACGACGGCGCTCGTCCCCGGCGCGTAGGCGGAGTCACCGTCCGCCGCCGTCGCGACCACCGAACTCCGGGGAAGGGACTCGGCGAGGGTGAGCACGGCGAAGTCCCCCGCGTTGCTGCCGCTGTCGTAGTCCGGATTCACCCAGGTGTCGCGCACCGCGATCTCCCGCCCCTGGTTCGACAGCAGATCCGTACGGCCGGTGATGACCTTGAGGTCGTGCGCCCTGTTCGGCGGCGCCCCGAGGACGTCGTCGCCGAGACAGTGGGCCGCGGTCAGCACGGTCGTGGGACCGACCGCCACTCCGCCGCAGAACTGCCCCGCGCGGGTACCCCCGAACCGGTCACGGCTGGACAGTGCCACCGTCCACGGACTCTCGGACACATCGACCGGGAAACCTCCTACGACGATGTCGTCGGCGGCCACCGGGACCGCCGACAACAGCGGTATCGCGGTCACCGCGGCCACAAGCACCAACGGCCGGGCCAGGACCCGGACAAAAGGACGACGCATGCACGTTCCTCACTCTGGGGTGGTCATGGGACACCCAGAGTGATCCAGCCGGCGACGCGGCGCACCCGCGCGACCGCACGCGAAGGCCCGGTTCCCTCACAGGGAACCGGGCCTTCGATGTCGTACGACCGCGACCTAGTCGAGGTAGTCGCGCAGCACCTGCGAGCGCGACGGGTGGCGCAGTTTCGACATCGTCTTGGACTCGATCTGGCGGATGCGCTCGCGCGTGACGCCGTAGACCTTGCCGATCTCGTCGAGGGTCTTCGGCTGACCGTCGGTGAGACCGAAGCGCATGGAGACCACGCCGGCCTCGCGCTCCGAGAGGGTGTCCAGGACCGAGTGCAGCTGCTCCTGAAGGAGCGTGAAGCTGACCGCGTCGGCCGGGACGACGGCCTCGGAGTCCTCGATGAGGTCGCCGAACTCGCTGTCGCCGTCCTCACCCAGGGGGGTGTGGAGGGAGATCGGCTCACGGCCGTACTTCTGGACCTCGATGACCTTCTCGGGGGTCATGTCGAGTTCCTTGGCCAGCTCCTCCGGGGTGGGCTCGCGGCCCAGGTCCTGGAGCATCTGCCGCTGCACGCGCGCGAGCTTGTTGATGACCTCGACCATGTGCACCGGGATACGGATGGTGCGGGCCTGGTCGGCCATCGCGCGGGTGATCGCCTGACGGATCCACCAGGTGGCGTACGTGGAGAACTTGTAGCCCTTGGTGTAGTCGAACTTCTCGACCGCGCGGATCAGACCGAGGTTGCCCTCCTGGATGAGGTCCAGGAAGAGCATGCCGCGGCCGGTGTAGCGCTTGGCCAGGGAGACCACCAGACGGAGGTTGGCCTCCAGGAGGTGGTTCTTGGCGCGGCGGCCGTCCTCGGCGATGATCTCCAGCTCGCGCTTGAGCTTGGGGGCGAGCTTGTCGGCGTTGGCCAGCTTGTCCTCGGCGAACAGACCGGCCTCGATGCGCTTGGCGAGCTCGACCTCCTGCTCGGCGTTGAGCAGCGGGACCTTGCCGATCTGCTTGAGGTAGTCCTTGACCGGGTCGGCGGTGGCACCGGCGGCGGCGACCTGCTGCGCCGGCGCGTCGTCCTCGTCCTCGTCGGAGAGCACGAAACCGGCACTCTCGGCGCCCTCGGGCTCGTCGCCCGTCTTCGGGGTCTCCTCGAGGGCTTCCTCTTCGGTGGCCTCGGCGTCGTCCTTCTTGGCACCGGTCTTCTTCGCCGCCGCGGGTGCCGCCTTCTTGGCGACGGTCTTCTTCGCGGCCGCCGTGGTCTTCTTGGCGGCCGTCTTCTTGGCAGCGGCCTTGGGGGCGGAGTCGTCCTCGACGGACGGTTCCACCACGGGCGCCGCCGGCGTGGCGGTGGCGGTGGCCTTCTTGGCGGTCGCCGTCTTCGCCGCGACCGTCTTGGTGGCGGTGCGCTTGGCCGGACTCTTCGCTGCGACGCTCTTTCGTGTGCGCTTGGGCTCCGCGGCACTGACCATCAGCGTCACACCCTCTTCCTCGAGGATCTGGTTGAGGCTGCGCAGTACGTTCTTCCACTGAGTGGCCGGAATCTGGTCAGCTTCGAAGGCCCGACGCACATCGTCGCCGGCGATCTGCCCCTCAGCCTTTCCCCGCTCAATGAGAGCCATGACAGAGACGGACTCGGCGATCTCCGGCGGGAGCGTACGGGATGTGCTGGCCGACACGAACAACCTCTCGGAACGTTGGAAAACGGCTTCCGGCCCCGTCCATGAGGACAGGAGCCGACCGCCGGCTTGGGGATTGGGCCGACGGCGCGGGCGGGGGCCGGGGAGATACACAGCGCCTGGAACGGCGTCCGTATTCCCTCCTCGGCAGTCACCTCTTAGGTCATCGTGCTGTTCCCGCGAGCGTTACGCCCAATCTGCGTGGCCCGAGTCACACCCCGTAAGCACTCAAAAACGGTCAGACACGGGCAGAGGAGGTCACGTATGACCCCGATCGAGGCTTCCGCGACACTCTGGCGGCCTTGTCGCACCATCGGACCCCGCGAGATCCGGGGATCGCGCGGGGTCCGACGGAAGACGGCTCGACGGCCGAGCGATGCCCAGGAGGGGGAGGCATCCCCCGGCCGCGCCGCCCTCGGACCGCGGTCAGTGCTCGCGCGGCGCCGGCACCACGCGCTCCACCTCGGGGTGGACGGTCAGCAGTTGACGCATGGCCGCCTCGGCGCCCCCGCCGTCACCGGTGGCGAGCGCGTCGGCGATCCGGCCGTGGTACGCCAGCGACGCCTCCGTCGGCCGGTCACAACCCGTGACGGGGTTACCGGAGACCTGCAGGGCGGCCGACACGATCCCGGAGAGGTGCTCCAGCATGCGGTTCCCGGAGACCTGGATGAGCAGGGAGTGGAATTCGGCGTCCGCGCGGGAGAACGTGAGCGCGTCGCCCTGCGCCATCGCGTGCCCCATGATCTCGACCATGTCGGTGAGCCGCTGCTGGACGTCCTCGCGCCCGTGCCCGGCGGCGAGGCGGGCGGCCAGCGGCTCGATCGTCCAGCGCAGCTCGCTCAACTCGCGGCGCTGGTCGTCGCGCTGCGGCCCGAAGGCCCGCCACTCGATGATGTCCGGGTCGAGAAGGTTCCAGTCGCTGACGGGACGCACGCGCGTGCCGACGTTCGGCCGGGCACTGACCAGGCCCTTGGCCTCAAGGACGCGGAGCGACTCACGGACGACGGTACGGGAGACCTCGAAGCGCTGGCCGATCTCCTCGGGCACCAGTGGGCGGTCGGCGCCCAGGTCGCCGGAGACGATCATCTGCCCCAGCTGCTGGACGAGTTGGCCGTGCAGCCCGCGGCCGCGGCTGCCCGCGGCACGCCGGCCCACGCGGCCCAGCTCCTGGTGGTCCGCGCCGTCCCAGACGGAGGTGCCGACCCGGTCGGCGACAGGAGCCTCGGCATAGGGGTAGCGGTCGAGTTCGCCCGGGCCGGCGAGGCCGGAGTCTGCGGAGCGGGCGGCGGTCATCATGGTGTGCGCAAGGGTACTCACGGATCCTTTGTCGGCGCTCTCCCCAACTCCCTTGAGGTCTTTGGTGAAAAGCACACGAAAGGGTGATCGCTCACCCCGTCGCAATTGACGCCTTATCGGAAAGAAATGGGCTTTCCCCGGGGAGTTGTGCGCAAGGTGCGTCGGAAGAGCGCGGACGGTCGTCATCGGACCCTGCTCCGCAGGGTCGTGAGCAGATACGCGCAGAGCAACGCCGTCAGCGACAACGTGAGTGCGCCGCCCACGGGTTGACCGACCACGCGCGCCATGGCGGACAGATAGCGCTCTCCGCCGAAGGGCCACTGCAGCAGAAGCGCCTCACGCAGCCGCAACGGCAGCCCGGCCGCCATCCGCACAGACGCTCCCGCCAAGGCCTTGTGTACGAGCGGTACGACGAGAACCGGCACCGCGACCACCGCCGCGAGCCCCGCCGTGGTCGACCGGAAGACCCCGGCGGCCAGCACTCCGGCCCAGGAACAGCCCACCACGAGCCCGATCCAACTCGCGCTCAGCGGCAGCCAGTCGGCGGGAACTTGTGCGAGCTCCCGTCCGTAGACGAGATAGAGCACTTCGGCGTCGCAACCGACCGTGAGGAAGGCCAGCATCAGCGCGGTGGCCGCGGCGACGAGGAGCTTCGCGGCGAGCAGCCCCAGCCGGCGGGGCACGGTGCCGCGATCCGCCGCCAGGGCGGGGTGGCGGAACTCGTCGCCGAAGGCCAGCGCGCCGAGCAGTCCCGCACCGAGCGCGGCGGGCGGCAGCGGCAACTCCCTCGGCCACGCGGCCAGCAGGCGCGACTGCGGGGTGTGGCCGATCCGCGCCAGGAGCACGGCGGTGAGAGCGGACACGACGAGCACGGCGGCGGCCGTGAGAAACCCGGTGCCGATCCCGGCGGCACGACGGATCTCGTAGCGCAGGGGGCGGAGGGGGCTGGGGGCGGGGCGGACGGAGATGGGGGGCGGGAGGGGAGCGAGGGCGTCGAGGGTGCGGGCTCGGGTGGGGCGGGGGGTTGGGGCAGAGGCCGACCCGTTGGGCGCGCTGGGATGGGAGTTCGGCTTGGCCTGCGTGGACTGCGGATTCCTGGGCTGGTCGGGGCGCGAACTCTGTGGTTCGGCGTCGGGTTCACAGAGACCGTCGGGTTCACGCTGCGCGTCAACTTCGGCTGACTCCTCGGCGACAGATGAGGTCTCTGCGGCCCCCGTCGACGGCTGCGACTGCGGTTGCGGGTGTGGCTGTCGCTCGACAGCCGTTCGCGTTTCCGGGTCCGGTTCGGTGGCCGACCCCGGCCCCATGTCTCCGATCTCGTCCGCGAGTTGGTGTACGAGGATGCTGTGGCGGAACGCAGTCTCGCCGACGTCGGCGCACGTACTGCCGTAGACGGACAGGCGGTTGCCGGCCTCGCGCACGACCTCCACCGAGCGTTGTGCGGTGCGGGCTTCCTTGGTGAGGAGGGCGGCAAGGCGGGCAGCATGCGGGCTGCGGACGGCGACTCGGGGACGCAGTCGGGTGCGGGCGAACTCGGTGGCCTCCTGGTCGGCGACGAGCCTGCCCTGTTCCAGGGTGACGACCCGGTCGGCCGCGCGGGCAGCCTCCTTGGGGTCGGTCGTGGTCAGCAGGACCGTGCCGCCCTGTTCGGTGTGGGCGCGCAGCATGCCGTGCAGCCAGTGCGCCTCGCGGGTGGAGAGCCCGTCGGCCGGATCGTCGAGGACGAGGGTGTGCGGGTCGGCGAGCAGGGCGCAGGCCAGGCCGAGGCGGCGGTCCATGCCGCGCGAGAGGGTGCCGAGGCGTTCGTCGCGCAGACTGACCAGGCCGACCACTTCGAGCACTTCGTCGGCGCGGCGACCGGGTACGCCGGCTGCCGCGCACAGCATGCGGAGATGCCCGCGGACCGAACGGGACGGGTGGCCCGGTACGTCCCCCAGAAGGACGCCGACCTCGCGCGACGGGTGGGCGATGCGGTGCAGGGGGCGGCCCCTGAAGTAGGTGATGCCACGGCCCTGTTGGAGTTCGAGCATGAGTCTGAGCGCCGTCGTCTTGCCCGCCCCCGCTGTTCCGAGCAGCGCGGTGACGTGGCCCGCACGCGCCTCGAAAGAGACGTCGTCGACGGCGGGCGGAAGGTCCTTGCGGGGGTTGCTGGTCAGTCCGAAGGCCTGGATCACCCGAAGCAAGATAGCGTGCTATGTCCGGTTTTCGGGGCATCGCACGGCCCGCCCCACGAACGGGGATCGGCGCTGTCGCCGGGCTCCCGTCGTCAGACCTCGGGGCGCAGCATCGGGGGGTTGAGCAGTGTGGCGCCGCCGGCCCGGAAGAGCTGGGCGGGGCGACCGCCCTGGCGTGTGGTGGTGCCGCCGGTGGGGACCAGGAAGCCGGGTGTGCCCGTCACCTTGCGGTGGAAGTTTCGGGGGTCCAGGGCCACGCCCCACACCGCTTCGTAGACGCGGCGCAGCTCGCCGACTGTGAACTCGGTCGGGCAGAACGCTGTGGCGAGCGACGAGTACTCGATCTTGGAGCGGGCGCGTTCGACGCCGTCGGCCAGGATCTGGGCGTGGTCGAAGGCGAGCGGCGCCACCGGCTCCTCGTCACGGCTGTAGCCGCTCTGCTGCAGCAGTTCGTCGACCGGTGCCCAGCGGGCGTAGCTCGCGTCGCCGCCGGCCCGGGGTGCGGGCAGATCGGGAGCGAGGGCCAGATGAGCGACGCTGACCACACGCATCCGGGGATCCCGCTTGGGGTCGCCGTACGTCGCCAACTGCTCCAGGTGTGCCCCGTTGTCCTGGGCGGGGACGGTCTGGTCGTGGGCGCGCAACGCGGTCTCCTCGGCCAGTTCGCGTGCCGCCGCCTGCGCCAGGTCCTCGTCGGCCCGTACGAATCCGCCAGGTAGTGCCCAACGCCCCTGGAAGGGTGGCTCGCCCCTTCGTACCGCCAGCGCGCACAGGGCATGGCGGCGCACGGTCAGCACGACCAGGTCCACGGTGACGGCGAAGGGCGGAAAGGCTGACGGGTCGTAGGGCATGCGGCGATCATAGTCGTCTGCCTGACGATAAACACTCCCTTCGTCGGTCGCTTCGGTGGCTGATCCACTTCCGTCCGGTATGGGTCCCGCCGGCCGCTCCTCCCCCGTTCCCATCCGCTCGCGCCCGGCGTACGCCGGTGGGTCGTCCGAGGTCAGACTCCCAATTGCAGACCGTCGGCCGCCTCCTCGACCATCGCGAGGCCCATCCGGCTGACCCGGACGGAGAAGGGGGCGCCCGCGACCCGCAGACCTGTCAGGACGAGCTCGCCGAGGGGTGCGCTGTGCACGGGGCGCAGTGTGAGCGTGCCCGCCGGGGCGTCGGGGCGGATGCCCACGAGAGCGGTGGGCAACAGCACGCCGGCCGCCGCCGCGGTGGCCGCCGGACGGCAGGCCGCCGGGTGCGGGAGGGGAGCGCTCCCGTCGGTGCGCTGCACGCCGGCGTACATCTCGGGCAGCCTGTGGCCGAAGGCCTCGGCCGCCGCCAACGTGCCCCGCAGCAGTGAGGCCGCCTCCTTCTCGTAGCCCGCGGCGGCGAGGCCGGCGACCGCGACCGCCGTCTCGTGGACCCGCACGGCGCCACTGCGGTGACCGAAGGGGTTGTATCCGGCTTCCTTCGCGCCGAGTCCGCGCAGTCCCCAGCCGGAATCCATGGCGGGACTGCCGAGCAGTCGCGCGAGTTGCTCGGTCTGCACCTTGTCGAGCAGACCCGGGGCCAGTTCGCCGCCGCCCAGCAGGCCGGTGTCCAGGAGGTGGGCGGCGGTCGCGCCCAGGTAGGGCACGACGCTTCCGTCGGGTGCGCGGGCGGCCGCCGGTCGGCCTCCGCCGAGGTCGTCGATCCAGAACTCCTCCCGGAACGCCCCGCGCAGCGCCTGCGCCCAGCGCCGCAGTTCGGCGCCGCCGGGTCTTCCGAGGTCCTGGAGCAGATCGGCGCCGAGCAGGGCCGCGCGGTGGGCGTGGGCCTGTGTCTCGCAGCGGACGGGGCCGCCCGGGTGCGGGTCGTGCAGGTAGGTGCCGTCGCCCACGGTCGCCAGCAGCCAGGTCAGACAGCGCTCGGCCGCCGGCAGCAACTCCTCCGTCTCCTGCTCGGGGAGCCCCCAACGACGCGCCTCCGCGAGCAGGGCGGGAAAGAGCAGCGTGGCTTCCGTACCGGTGCAACCCGGTGGCAGGTGAGGGCCCGCATCCCGGCGCGGTCCGGGGATCATGCCGGACCGCGGCCCCGGATCCCGGAGTTGGGTACGCGCGAGGGTCCGCAGGGTGCCCGCGGCAAGTCGAGTACCGAGGGGCAAGGTCATCCGGGCCGCGGCGAGCGCCTCGGCCGGGGCGAGACCGCAGCGCCACGGAGCCCCTGCCGCGAGGTGTGTGTCGGTGGGGTGCGCGGGGTCCCGTAACTGCAGAGCCTGGAGATCCTCGATGCTCGTCCGTAGAAGCGGCTCGACTCTGGGGTCGTCGCCCGAGGCACGGGCGGTAGCGATGGGGCTTGTCGCGGTGCGACCCACGGCTCGGACGGGTCCCGTTCCGTCCGAGCGCACCCGTAGCTCCAGGCTTCGGCTGCCGCCGGGAGGCAGTTCGAACTCCCAGCGCAGCAGCCCCGCGGAGGCCAGCATGTCGGCGGGCGGCGGGTCCGCCGTGACCGACGAGCGTCCGGCGGCACCGGTCCAGCGCAGGCCCGAGTCGTGGACGCTGGCGGGCAGTTCGGGCCCCGTCGCACCGGACGCGATCGCCGCCAGGTCTGCCAGGTCCGTGGCGAGCGCGACCTCGACCGGTACGCGCAGGGGGCGAAGGGACGCACTGTGCAACGTGATCCGCTCGGTGCCGTCCGCGTGCCTGATGCGTTCGACGACGACATCCGGGTCCGGGCCGGCCTGCGGGGAGGCGCGCAGCGTGCCCACGAAGCGGGCTCGGTCGGCGGCGGTCATCCGGGCCTGGACCGCCAGCGGTTCGCGCCCGGCGACCCGGACTTGGCAGCGGGAGAGCACGCGCCGACCCGCTCGGTAGAAGCCCTCCAATCCCTTGCCGGTCAGCTGACCTTGGTCCGTGGAGATGGCGAGTGCGGGGAGGGCGACGCAGATGAGGGTGGTGTGGGTGGGGGGTAGGTCGAAGGGGCGGCGGGTGGTCGGGAAAGTGGAGGGGCCGGACGAGCCGAACTGGCCGGACTGACCGGACGCACCGGACTGCCTGTATGGACCGCGGTGACCGTCAGGACCGTGTGGGCCCGGCGGTGGCGGACCGCCGCGAGGTGGCTGCCCGGGGTCAACTCCTGCGGGCCTGGTCGCTGGTGAGTGACGCGTCTGGTCGGCGGCGGCGGAGGGCGGAGTCGGCTCATACATGGGCGGCTTCTTCTGCTCTCTGTGCACCTCGGGCGTGCGCGGCGCCGTAGGAGATCCGGACGGACGTGGGCGGTGCGGCGGCAGGGCCCATCCAGGCGTTCCGCCACTCAGGTGAACGGAACCGGGCTCCTCCTGGTCACGCCCCGAGCGACCCGAGCCGACCGAATGGCGGCGGTGGTCCGGAATGCCTCCGCCCACTCCCCCTTGCTGGCCGCGCATCGCTGCGCTGCGGCCGTCGGTTCGACAGCACCACCCCTTGCCCACCTGGCAATTGCTCACGCCATGCCCTCGACGCCGTCGTCCGCCAACGGTGCCCGGGGACGAGGGACGTTCGCCCCGCTTCCGCGACTATCCGTCCGGGCCTGGCGAGCCGGGCGAGGACGGGAGCGGGCGCCGCTCGCGCGAACACGGCGTCGGGAGCGGGAGGAACCTCCCGATGCGGGTGCGGGTGCGGGTGCGGGTGCCGGTGCGGATGAGGGTGCCGGTGCGGATGCGGATGCTGCGGCTGTCCCCGTTGCCGACACCGGCCCAGTTGCCGACGCAGGCCGACTCGTGGGCGCGCACCCAGTCCCCGACGCAGGCCCACCCATCGACGTAGACCCGCCCGCCGGCACAGACCCCACCGACGGCACACCCCCCGCCGTATCCCCCTCGAACGACACCTCAGGCGCGTCACGCTCCACGCGCGCCGCCCGCGTCCGCCCCCGCTCATGCCGTTCCGCTCGCAAGCAGCGGCGGATGGACTCCGGGTCCAGGCCCTCGTTGCAGGCCTGGTGGAGCAGGCGGGCGAAGAGGTAGTCGGGGTCGGCGCCGAGCGCCATGGCGAGGGCTTCGCGGGCTTCGAGTTCGTCGCCGGTCGACCATGCGACCCAGCCCGCGAGGGTCAGGGGTGCCGCAGCGTGTTCGCGGTACGGGCCGACGCAGCGGCGGGCGAGGGTGCGCCAGAGTCGGAGTGCCGGGGCGGCGTCGTCGCCCTCCATCCATTCGGCCGCGCGGTCGCGGGTGGCGCGGTCCTGCAACCCGAGGATGAGGGTGGCCGCTTCGTCGTGTCCGACCAGTTCGTCGTCGCCGAGGTCCGATGCGAACGGGCCCGAGGCGGGCGGTACTTCAGTCAGGTGGCAGATGATTCGGCCGGCCAGTTCCAGGGTTTCCTTGCCCACCTCCGTGCGGCTGGCCTCGTCGAGAATCCTCGGGACCAGGGCCATGTTGGCGGTGTCCAGGGCGGCTTCCTGTTCCAGTGCGGCCGCCGTCTCCCAGGGCAGCAGCCTGGCGCGCAGTTCGCGCAGGGTGCCGCGTACCTGGAGGCCGGCGTAGGTGGCGGCAGCCGCCAGCACGGAGGTGCCGGGCAGGCCCATGGGGAGGCCGTCGGGCGGACAACAAGCCTGGTTCGCGCAGCAGTAGGACCAGAAGCGGCCGTCCGAGATGCACAGGGCCTCGATCACCGGCACGTCCAGATGGCCGCACTCGACGCGCAACTTCTGGGCCAACGGGCGCAGTCGCTCCATGACTTGGCGGCCCGACTCGCCCTCCGCCGGTTCCTGGCAGAGGTACGCGACCATCTGCTCGGGCTTGGCGCCCCTGCGCTCGCTGCCCGTCACCAGCCCATGGGCCAACTGCCGGGCCACGGACGCCCAGTCGTCCGCGCCGGGCGGAATGCCGAGCCTGGCCCGGCCGCCGAACCTGCCGCGGCCGTCCTTGTCGTGCAGGGCGACCAGCACGATGCTGTCCTCCGGGCGGTACCCGAGCAGATACGGCAGGGCATCCGCCAGTTCTGCCGGGGTGCGCAGGGTGACCTGGTGGTCGGCGCCGTGATGGTCGTATGCGCTCGGTTCGAGCGACGGTGTGCCGTTTTCGGGTGATCCAGCGGTTTCGCCGTGATTCGTCATGCGCAGACGATCTCGCGGATCTTGAAGTTCCGCTTTGCCCTGTGGATAACTCGGACCAGGGACACGACAACACCATGACCGACACCGCCTGTTACGCCCCGACCACCAGCCCCAGCGTACGCATGCCGGCCGGCCGTCGACAGGAACCAGCGACCGGTGACGTCAGTCAATCGAAGGTGCGGCTCAGTCCTCGACCCAGCCGTGACCCTCACTGAACTTCACCAGCGCTGCACGGATAGTGAGGATCTGCTCCGCAGTCAGCAACGGACTCGCGGCCAGCAGCAGTTCCGTCACATCACGCCGGTACTCCTGGGCGCTGAGCACGTCGCACATCACGTTGCCGTGCTCGTCGATCGTCACCGACCTCGGTGCCGCCTCGTGGGCCCGACGCGCCACAGGCGGTGAAGCACCCTCGGGAAGGCGGATGTTCGACGCTTTCAGTCCTCGCTCGCCGCTCTCCACATCGAATTCGACGACCAGACCGGAGCGGATGTACTCCTCGGGAATGAGGAGATCGTTCACGTGCAGGAAAATGTCCTCGCCGCCGGCATCCGACGCGATGAACCCATACCCACGCACACTGTCGAAACGCAATACACGACCCGCGACCATGCGGACCCCCAACTCTTGGAAACCACACCCGTCCGGAGCCCTTCCCCGGACACACGGCTCCAGCATGTCATCCGCGCGGCTCAGGTCAACGCCGCTGCCACTCGCCTGTACGCCTCCACGCGCCTCACTCCGTACGCCGCGCCCCCACCCCCCACTTCGCGCCCCCCACCCCCACATCGCGCCCCTCAACCCGTACGCCGCGCCCTCACTCCGTACGCAACGCCCGCCCCGTCCCCGTCCGTGCCGCCCACCCCGCCGGCAGCAACGCGCCCGTCGCCGCGATGACCACGCCGCCCAGAGCGAGGAGTACCAGCAGGCCGGGACCGTAGACGTCGATGTCGGCGGTCGGGATCTCGGTGCCGACCGAGCGGCCCATCGCGGGCATGACGACGTGGTGCAGGGCCACGCCGAGCGGTACGCCGACGGCGCCGGCCACCAAGCCGGTGGCTGCGACGGACGTGAGCACCATGGTGATCGTCTGGCGCGGGCTCATCCCCAGCGCCTTGAACACCCCTAGGTCATGGACCCGTTCGCGGGTGTCGAGGACCACCGTGTTGAGGACGCACAGGCAGGCCACGACCACGAGCATCACCGTCAACATCGCGATCAGCGACTGCATCACCACGATGACGGTCGAGGAGCGGCCGTCGTCGGAACTCACGGCGACTCCCCCGACGTTCTCCAGTCGGGTGTTGAGTCCGTCCAAGTAGGCGCCCTTGTCCGTGCCCTTGGCGAGTTCGACGGTGAAGTCGTCCGGCTTCACATCAGGCACAATCTGAGCCACCGACGCGGCGTCGGCCCGCACCGCCATGCCCTGGTCGCCCAGGTCGAAGATCTCGCCGACCAGCTTGAGGCGCGCACTGTGTCCCTGGTCGGTCAGCGTCACGGTGTCCCCGATTCTCGCCCCCGTGGTTTGCAGGAAGCGAGCCGGTGCCACGGCCTCGCCGGGCGCGGAGAACCAGCGCCCCGACACCATCACCTGGCCCGCGCCCTCGGCGTCACCCTCGTACACCACCAGCGGTGTACCGCCCTTGACGCCGGCGACGCTCACGAACGTCTTGCCGGTGCCGAAGTACGACCCTGTGCCCGGCTGCGCCTTGATCGCCGCCGCGACCTCGTCCGGATCGGCCCGCTTCACCTCGCCCTGCGGATCCACCGTCGTGCCCGGCGCGCCGCGCCCGTCCTGGTCCACGCGCGCCATGGCCTCACCGTCCCCGCGGACCACGCCCTCGCCGCCCGCGCGGGAGTCCGGCCCAACCACCGTCCGTTCGTCACCACCCGTCGGCGCCGCACGGTCGCCCGCTCCGCCCCGCCCCGTCACGTCCGGCCGTCCCACCGTGCTGACGGCGACGTCACCGGACGAGTCGGGGTCGGCGGTCGTCTGAATGGCGGACAGTGAACTGCCCAGTCCCACCGCGAAGGTGATCGCGAGCGCGCCGAAGCCGACGGCGGCCGCGGTGGTCGCCGCCCGCGCCGGACGCGCGAAGGGCGTCGCGAGCCCCAGGCTCACGGAACGCGGCACCGGCAACCGGGCCATCACCCCGCGCGCGTGGCGCCCGCGTCCCTCGCTCGGCGTACGCCCGACGTTGATCGCCACCGCGGTACGCAACCGGGCGGCACGCGTCGCCGGGCCCACCGCGGCGGCCGTCACCAGCGCCAGGGCCGCGAGGGGTACCAGGAGGTCGATCCAGAGAGGGATGAGAAGGGCGCTCGTGCCGTACGCGGTCTCGACCTCGTTCAGCATCGGGATCGCGAGCAGGTTGCCGACGGCCACGCCCAGCAGCGCCCCGAGCGAGGCCGGGATCAGGGCCTGTGCGACGTACGCCCGGCCCACCTGCGACGGTGTGAAGCCGATGGACTTGAGGATGCCGATCCGTCGGGCGGCCGCGGCGACCGCGCCGCTGACCACGATGGAGATGATGAGCACCGACATCGCCAGCGCGATGAGCGCGAACGCGGACACGAACGGGACGAACGCCGCGACGTTGTTGTCCGCGATCTGCTTGACGTCCAGCCAGGACCGCGCGCCGCGCAGGGCACCGTCGGGCAGCCCTGTCGAGACGGCCTTCTTGTCGGCCGCGACCGCCGACCGGCTGTCGGCGTCGTCGAAGCGGTACAGCATCTGGTAGCCGAAGTCCGCGCCGGACGACGCCAATTGGCTCAGCTGCGCGGGCAGCACCCAGGCGTCGGCGCTCTCGCCGACCGATTCGGCGATCCCCGTCACGGTCAACTCCGCCGTGCCGTCCGGGCCGATGGCCTCCAGTTTGCTGCCCACCGCGGTGTCCGGGGTGCGCGCGCCGGTCTCCAGCACGATCTCGCCGGGCTTCGAGGCCCACTCGCCCTCGACGAGGTTCACCCGGTCCACCGGCTGCTCCGCCTCGGCACGGCCGACCACCGTCATGGGCGGTGAAGCCATGCCCGGGGGCCCGCCGCTGGGCGATTCCAGCCGCAGCGAGGCCACCGGGAACGGACCGGCCGCCGCGGCCACGCCGTCGGCGTCCGCGGTCGCCGCCAGCTGCGTCGACGACACCTTCGTCGCATCGAACTCCGCGCTGAGATGCGCCCCTCGCTGTGTGGCGAACGCATGCTCGAACGGCCCCTGCGAGGCCACCAGCAGCCCGGCGCCGAGCACGGAAGCCGCCACCGCGAGCAGGGTCGTCAGCACCATCACGACGGTCTGTACCCGGCGCCGCCCCACGCCCGCGCGGACGACGCGGCCGAGCGCATCGCCACCGCCCCGCCTCGCTCGGCCGTCCTGAGCGCCCCCGGGCGGCGGAGACGCCGTCGCGCCGAGCTTCGCGAGTCGGGTGCTCGTCGGCCCCAGCTCGCTCATCGGGCCGCCTTCGGCATGCTGCGCGCGGTGTCCCGGGCGACCCGTCCGTCGACCAGCTCGACGGTCCGGGTCGCACAGGCCTCCGCCAGGGACAGGTCATGGGTGACGAGCATCATCGTCTGCCCGTCCGCGTTGAGATCACGCAACAGCGCCTGTACGTCCGCCCCCGACGCGGAGTCGAGCGCCCCGGTCGGCTCGTCGGCCAGCAGCAGCGCGGGCCTGTTCATCAGCGCCCGGGCCACCGCGACCCGCTGGCGCTCGCCGCCGGAGAGCCGGCCGGGGTGGGTGTGCGCGTGCCGGGCGATGCCGAGACGGCCGAGCAGTTCGTCGGCGCGGGCCGCGGAACGGGCGCGGGGCATTCCCGCGAGCTGGGCCGACAGCAGGACGTTGTCGATGACGGTCAGATCGTCCAGCAGGTTGAAGAACTGGAAGATCATGCCGATCCAGGCTCTGCGGTACTTGGCGGAGCCGGTCTCGTTCAGCTCGTCCACCCGTACCCCGGCGACGGTCACCTCGCCCTGGGTCGGCCGGTCGAGCCCGGCGGCCAGGTTCAGCAGCGTCGACTTGCCGCTGCCGGACGGGCCCAGCACGGCGACCGCCTCGCCGGGCCGTACGTCCAGTGTCAGCCCGGACAGCGCGGGCGGGCCGTCGTCGTACGCCTTGCTCACGTCACGCAGTTCGATGAGCGGGTCGGTCAGGTCCCTCACGGCGCCTCCAGGTGTGGCATGTCTCGTGTCGTGTCCCGTGTCGTGCTCGCAGAAGCTAGGTGCGGGAGGCCGGGCACCGCGTCGGTCGCTGTGTCGAAGGTTCCTACCGTGTGGAGCGGAGGCCCGGCGGCCTCAACCCAGCGACGTAGTCGAGAGGTTGAGGCCGGATCGACTCGTGGGCTGATCCCCGGAGTACGGCCCGCTTGCCACAATGGGCCGGTGAATTCAGCGGGCCGGATCCGTCGACGATGGCCGTTCCCCGCGAGGGGGTTGTGGACAGGCGCAGTTCAGTCCTTCCGTGGCCGAGGAGCCTCGGTGCTGCGCGCCCTCGGCATGCCGCCGCGACGCTCGCGCTGGACCTGGATCGCCGATGTGCTGCTGGCCGCCGTGCTCGCGGTGGGTACGGTCTCCACCGACCTGGACCGCTCGACCTACGAGAACCGGCCGCAGACACCCGGCGTCTCGGCCTCGACGACGCCCTGGATCCCGCCGGCCCGTCCGGTACCGCCGCCGGGGCCGAACCCCGTTCCCGCTCAGGGGCTCGACCGGAAACTGCCTCCCGTCGAGCCGTGGGAGCTGGCGCTCGCCGTGCTCTCCGCGGCCCCGCTGGCACTGCGCCGGCGGTATCCGCTGGCCGCGTTCTGGGCGGTACTGGTCGCCACCGGGCTGTTCCACCTCGGCGAGATCACCGAGGACGCGGCGGTGTTCACCTTCGCGAGCACGCTGATCGCGGCCTACAGCGCGGCCACGTACAGCCCCTACCGCGTGCCGTCGTTGGTGAGTCTGGCGGCGGGCGGCGTCGCGTTCGGCACGCTGTCCCTGCTGCCCGACATAGACCGTGGTCTGATCCCGCTGCTGATGCTGCTGCCGGTGGCGCTCGCCGCCAACCTGGTGCACGCCTGGCAGCAGCGGGGCCGCGCGCAGGCGGAGGCGACCCGGCTCGCGGTCGAGCGCGAACGCTCGCGTATCGCGCGGGAGTTGCACGACGTCGTCACCCACAACGTCAGCATGATGACGATCCAGGCGGGCGCCGCGCGCAAGACCCTCGACGCCTCCCCCGACCAGGCCCGCGAGGCGCTGCGGGCCGTAGAGGCGGGCGGTCGGGCGGCGCTCGCGGAACTGCGGCACGTCATGGGGCTGCTGACGATGGCCTCGGACGGAGCAGAGTCGGCCGCGACGGCGAACCTGGCACCGCAGCCGGGCCTGGGCCAACTCACCGAACTGACCGGCCGGGTGCGCGGCACGGGCGTACCCGTCGAACTGTCCGTCACCGGCACCCCGGCCCCGCTGCCCGCCGGCGTGGACCTCACGGCGTACCGGGTGGTGCAGGAAGCGCTGACCAACGCCGTCAGACACGCCGCCGGTGCCACGGTCACGGTGTCCGTGGAGTACGCGCCGGGCGAGCTGCGGGTGGCGGTCGAGGACACCGGCGGACAGCGCAGGTCACGGGTGCCGGGCAGCGGCCGCGGCCTGATCGGACTGCGCGAACGGCTCGCGTTGTACGGCGGTACGCTGTCCGCCGGCAGTCGCCCGCACGGGGGCTTCGCGGTCCTGGCGATCATCCCGGTGGAGGTCGAGTGAGCACCGAGGCACGGCACACCGGCGACGGCAGCGGGCCGCCCCGGGTGGTGGTCGCCGACGACCAGGCACTGGTCCGCACCGGCTTCCGGATGATCCTCGCCGCGGACGGCATCGAGGTCGTCGGAGAGGCGACCGACGGCGAGGAGGCAGTGACCGTCGTCCGGCGCACGCTCCCCGACGTCGTGCTGATGGACATCCGCATGCCCGGGACGGACGGCCTGGAGGCCACCCGGCGCATCCTCGGCCCGGACGCCCCCTCGCCTCCGCCGCGGGTCATCATCCTCACGACATACGACCTCGATCAGTACGTCTACGGAGCCCTCGCGGCCGGCGCCAGTGGCTTCCTGCTCAAGGACGTCACCCCGGAGCACCTCTCCGCCGCAGTGCGCCTGGTCCGCTCCGGCGACGCGCTGCTCGCGCCGTCGATCACCCGCCGACTCGTGGAGCGCTTCGCCGTGCCCACAGGTCGCACGGCCACGATGCACCGCGACCTGTCCGCGCTCACGCGGCGGGAACTGGAGGTCCTGGAGTCCCTGGCCCGCGGCCTGAGCAACGCGGAACTGGCCGCCCGTTTCCGCCTGGGCGAGGCGACGGTGAAGACCCACGTGACGCACATCCTCGCCAAACTCCAACTCCGCGACCGCGCCCAGGCGGTCATCGCCGCCTACGAGACGGGCCTGATCACACCGGGCTCCTTGGAGACTCCGACGGCGGAGAGCCCGTCGGCAGGTTGACGGCCCACCGAGTCCGCCGGCCCAACCGGCGCTCACCACCCGGCTGTTCAGTGCCCCGCTCCCCCCGCGCGCCACAGCTCAGCCCGCCACCGCGAGAACCAACGGAAGCACCGGCCCACTGCCCGCCTTCCGCAGCAGCCGGGCGGCGACCGCGAGAGTCCAGCCCGAGTCGCTGTAGTCGTCCACGAGCAGGACGGGACCGGGCGAAGCGGCCAGTGCCTCAGCCAGTTGATCGGGTACGGCGAAGGCGCCGGACAGCGCCTTGACGCGTTGCGCGGAGTTGCTGCGCCGGGTCGCGTGCTCGCCGCCCGGACCGGTGTACGCCAGGGCGCCCAGGAAGGGCAGGCGGCCGACGGTCGCGATGCCCTCGGCGAGGGAACCCACCAACTGCGGGCGGGCCAGGGACGGTACGGCGACCACTCCGACGGGCCGCGCGGAAGCGTCGGGGCCGTTCGACGCCCAACCGCCCGCGGAGCGCGCCCAGTCGGCGATGACGTCCACCGCGGCCCGCAGCGCGGCCTCGGGAACCGGCCCGTCGGGGGCGTGCTCGGCCAGCAGCGGGCGCAGTCGGTTGCCCCAGCCGATGTCCGAGAGCCGTCCCAGGGCCCGCCCGGTGGAGCACTGCTCTCCGGCCGGGATGCGGCCCTTGAGGTTGACGCCCAGCGCGGGCAGCCCCGTCGGCCACATCCGGCGCGGCTCGACCTCCACGCCGGGCCGGTCCAGTTCCTTCTCCGCTCCCGTCAGCGACTCTGCCGAGACGGAGGGATCGGCCCAGGCCCCCGCGCAGTTGTCGCAGCGGCCGCACGGAACCGCGCCCTCGTCGTCCAGTTGACGGCGCAGGAACTCCATCCGGCACCCGTCCGTGCTCACGTAGTCCCGCATGGCCTGCTGCTCGGCCGCCCGCTGCCGCGCCACCCACGCGTACCGCTCGGAGTCGTACGTCCATGGCTCGCCGGTGGAGATCCAGCCGCCCTTGACCCGCTTGACCGCCCCGTCCACGTCGAGCACCTTCAGCATGGTCTCCAGGCGGGTGCGCCGCAGATCGACCTGCGCCTCCAGGGCCGGCACGGACACCGGCCGCCCCGCGTCGGCGAGGGCCGCGAGGGTCTGGCGGACCTGTGTCTCGGGCGGGAAGGCGGTGTCGGCGAAGTAGCGCCAGATTGCCTCGTCCTCCTTGCCCGGCAGCAGCAGCACATCGGCGTGCTCCACCCCACGGCCCGCGCGGCCCACCTGCTGGTAGTAGGCGATCGGCGAGGACGGCGAACCGAGGTGGACCACGAAGCCCAGGTCGGGCTTGTCGAAGCCCATCCCGAGCGCCGAGGTCGCGACCAGCGCCTTGACCCGGTTCCCCAGCAGGTCGGCCTCGCCCTGCAGCCGGTCCGCGTTCTCCGTACGGCCCGTGTACGAGGCCACCGGGAAGCCCCGCTGGCGCAGGAAGGCCGTGGCCTCCTCGGCGGCAGCGACCGTGAGGGCGTAGATGATCCCGGAGCCCGGCAGCTCCTCCAGGTGCTCGGCGAGCCAGGCCAACCGGTGGGCGGCGTCCGGCAGTTGGACCACGCCCAGCCGCAGGCTCTCCCGCTCCAGCGGGCCGCGCAGCACCAGGGCCTCCCCCGCGCCGGTGCCCAGCTGCTCGGCCACGTCCGCGGTGACCCGGGCGTTGGCGGTCGCGGTGGTGGCCAGCACGGGGACGCCCGGGGCGAGTTCGGTGAGCATCGCGCGCAGCCTGCGGTAGTCCGGCCGGAAGTCGTGTCCCCAGTCGGAGATGCAGTGCGCCTCGTCGACCACCAGCAGACCGGTGGTGACCGCGAGTTTGGGCAGCATCTGGTCGCGGAAGTCGACGGAGTTGAGGCGCTCCGGGCTGACGAGCAGCACGTCGGTCTCGCCGCGCTCGACCTCCTCGTACACCGTCTGCCACTCCTCGGGGTTGGCCGAGTTGATGGTGCGCGCCCGGATGCCGGCCCGCTCCGCCGCCTCGACCTGGTTGCGCATCAGTGCCAGCAGGGGCGAGACGATCACCGTCGGGCCCGAGCCGCGCCGGCGCAGCAGCGCCGTGGCCACGAAGTACACCGCCGACTTGCCCCAGCCGGTCCGCTGCACCACCAGCGCGCGCCGGCGGTCCTCCACCAGGGCGGACACCGCCTGCCACTGGTCCTCCCGCAACCGCGCGGAACCCCCCGGGTCGCCGACCAGTTCGGCGAGGATGGCATCGGCTTCGGCGCGCAGTTCCAGTTCGTCCATGCCCCCATGCAACCCGATGCCACTGACAATCGGCGACCGCACCGCTCTGGACCAGCCGCACTCGAACGGTGTACGAACGCATAGTGAACGGTCGTCTCACGTGTCGCGTAGGGGATCACCGTGTAGGGATCTAAGCCGCATACCGCCGGATTTCGGTCTCTGGCCCCAATTGCTCGTTGCCGCATCCCAGTTCGACAGCAAGAATTGGGGCTCCGCTCCCCGCATGGCTCGCCCGTGACCCGGTAGGGCTCTGCTGTGGTGTGCGCTCCCCCGATTCCGACCCCGCCCGCAGTGTGGGCGCGTAGCCGAAGGGAGGACCGTGACCTTCGGATTCGCTCCGTCCTCCGCGGCATCCACGTCGACCTCCGCCGACCTGTCCGCCGCTTCCGCCAACAACCTCGCCCGCGTGCTCGAACCGGCGGAGTGGACCGCCGCCGGAATCCCCCTGCTGCGCAATCCCCGGGAAGTCGTCAGCGGCCTCCACTCCCGGCACCGCCCGAGACCGGCGACCGCGGTCGTGGCCGTGCTCGACCCGGACGAACGGCTGCGGGCCAGCGCCTCCTTCACCCGCCGCCCGGCCCCGGCCGACGGCTGGGTGTTCCGCAACGCGCTGCTCGCCCAGCTGCGTCGGGTCATCCCGCACGACCTACGGCGCCGCACTCCGATCCGGACCGCCGTGCTGCTCTACTGCCGTGACGGCGACGCCCGGTGGACCGAGGAGGACGGCGCGTGGATGTGGGGTCTGCGGGACGCCTGCACGCTGCACGGCCTGCGCTGCGGGGCGTACATCACGCTGACCCGGGACGGCTGGCAGGTCCTGGGGGAGGGTCGCGGCGGTCGTCGCCCCAACGCGGATTCGAAGCCGGAGCCGTTCGCCCTGTCCGAGGCACCGCCCCCGCTGCCCCGCACCGGCGGTGCCGCCTCGGAGGTCCTGCGCCGCGCGGCGGCCCGCTGAGGGAATCGACGGGCCGTGTCCACCGCACGGCACGTCTCCCTCGCCCACCTCGCTCCGGACGGCCCCGTCGACCGTCCGCGCACGCCGAAGCGCCCACCGTGCGATACCACCACAACGTCCCTACCGCTCCGGTGCGTGTCCTCGCGGACCCACCGGAGCGGACTCAGACGCCCGCGCCCAGCAGCGAGTTGATCTGCTTCGGGTCGCCGCAGACGACCAGCAGGGCACCGGCCCGGGCGTGGGCCAACGGCAGGGCGGTTGCGGCGGTCGTGGCTGAGCCGCCGTTGACGGCGACCACGACCACGGGACGCGACACGGCACGTTCGGCGACGGAGGCGTCCGTGTAGAAGACGTCGTCACCCGCGTCGTGCTGCGCCCAGTAGGCGGCCTCACCGAAGGACAGCTCGTGGGCGGCCCACGGATGCTGCTCACCGGTGGTGATCACCAGCACGTCACCGGGGGCACGGCCGGCGTCGAGGAGAAGGTCCACGGCCTCTTCGGCGGCGTCGAGCGCGCCCTCCACCGAGGCCGGGATCAGCTGGATCTGGGGAGTCGCCGAGGACGCGACGGGCGCGACCGGAGCGACCGGCCCCGAGGGGTCGGGCTTCGGCGCGGCCACGTCTCGCGGCGTACGTTGCACCGGCGGCGCAGGCCGGAGCGGACCGGGACGACCGGGGCGCGGCGATCCCATGGGACGGGGACCGGGTACGGGACGAGGGGTCTGCGCGGTACGGCCGCTGGCCGGCGTGGCGCGGGGACCCTGGGCACTCTCGTGAATCTGAGGCTCCTCGGGAATGAGAGGCATGGGCTGATATCTATCAAACATTGGTACGACTCGCGTCAGCGGGTGGCACATGAGTGCGAGCGGAATCGTCAGAAGTCGAAGCCGAGTTGCCCCTCGATCTCCGGAACGCTCCCGTCCGCCCAGCTGCGGGCCTTCTTGAGGTGCCGCCACTGGGGCAGCGCATCAAGATACGCCCACGACAACCGGTGGTACGGGGTGGGTCCCCGCTCCTCCAGTGCGGCCTTGTGCACGGGTGACGGATACCCGGCATTGTCCGCAAAACCGAAGTCTGCATGGTCCATACCCAGTTCGGCCATCATTTTGTCGCGCTGAACCTTGGCGATCACCGACGCCGCCGCGACGGCCACGCAGGACCGGTCGCCCTTGATCACGGTACGGACCTTCCACGGCACCCCGAGGTAGTCGTGGTTGCCGTCGAGGATCACCGCGTCGGGTCGGACGGGCAGGGCTTCCAGAGCACGTACCGCGGCCAACCGCAGCGCCGCGGTCATGCCCTGTTGGTCGATCTCCTCCGGAGAGGCGTGACCCAGCGCGTACGAGGTCACCCACTGCTGGAGTGTCTCGGCGAGCACGGTCCGCCGCTTGACGGCGATCAACTTGGAGTCGGTGAGACCTTCGGGCGGCCGGCGCAGTCCGGTGACGGCCGCGCAGACGGTGACGGGGCCGGCCCACGCGCCGCGCCCCACCTCGTCGACACCGGCAATGACCTTGGCTCCGGTCGTGGCGCGAAGGGAGCGCTCGACAGTGTGGGTAGGGGGTTCGTACGGCATGGCGAGCTAAGCGTACGCCGCCGGGATCACCCTGCGACACCCCGGTTTCCCCATGTGGCGGCACGACCTTCCGGGCGCACCCTCAGCCGGCGTCGGGACGCAGCAGCGGAACCATCAACTGGTCGACCATTTCCTCCAGATCACGATCCCCCCATTCGCTTCCGCTCATCTTGGAGCGGTACATCATCATGGCCGGCATGGCATCGATGACGTAGCTGTTCGCCGCGTCGGGCCGCACCTCCTTCCGCTCGATGCCACGGGTGATGACCTCCTGGAGCAGCTTGACGGTCGGCTCCACGATCCCGTCGAAGATCACGCTGTGGAAGCGCTCCGCCTGCACCGGGTCGCATTCGTGAATCACCGACCGGACCGCGAACCCGGGCCGCGAGTACATCGCGTCACGAGCCGTCCGGCACAGCGCGAGGAGGTCCTCGCGCACGCTGCCCAGATCCGGTGCGCCCTCGATGCGCGGCAGTCCCGCCCGCAGCGCGTCGGCGACGAGATCCTCCTTGGACGGCCAGCGGCGGTAGACCGCGGCCTTCCCGGTCTGGGCGCCGGCGGCGACGCCTTCCATGGTGAGGCCGTTCCAGCCGACCGTGCCGAGTTGCTCCAACGCGGCCTCGAGGATCGCGCGTTCGAGCACAGCTCCGCGCCGACGGAGGGAGGCCGCCTGAGCGGGGGCGGCCGTCCAGCGCGAGGTAACCATCTGAGTGTCTCCAGCAAGCAGGGGGAGCGGGGATTTCGGGTACGGATGCGGGCGCGTACGGGTGCGACCGGTTGTGCAGGTGCGCGCCGTGTGGCAGCGACGGGAGACGCGCCACATGACTCCAAGATAAGTGAACGCTTGCGTTCACTAGTGGGGACTCACTACCGTTGCCACGACAGTGAACGCGAGCGTTCACTAAATCTCTCGTGGGGGACCCATAGTGACAACCTCTCCTGTGCTCCAAGAACGGAAGCCCGGTGCCGCTCGTCGGGAAGGGCATCCCGGCATAGCGCTCACCGTCATCGCGGCCTGCCAACTCATGGTGGTCCTCGACGCGACGATTGTGAACATCGCGCTCCCGCACATTCAAAACGCTCTCAAGTTCAGCACCACCGACCTCACCTGGGTGGTGAGCGCCTACACGCTCACCTTCGGTGGCCTGCTGCTTCTCGGCGGCCGGGCCGGTGACATCCTCGGCCGCCGCCGGGTCTTCATGTCCGGCATCCTGCTCTTCACCTTCGCCTCCCTGCTCGGCGGTCTCGCCCAGGAACCCTGGCAACTGCTGGCCGCACGCGTCCTGCAGGGCGTGGGCGGCGCGATCGCCTCGCCCACCTCGCTGGCACTGATCACCACCACGTTTCCCGAAGGCCCCGAGCGCAACCGCGCGTTCGGCGTCTTCGCCGCGGTCTCCGCGGGCGGCGGCGCCATCGGCCTGCTGGCCGGCGGCATGCTCACCGAGTGGCTCGACTGGCGCTGGGTCCTCTTCGTCAACGTGCCCATCGGCGTACTGATCGCCGTGCTCACGCCGATGTACATCAACGAGTCCGAACGGCACACCGGTCGCTTCGACTTCCCCGGTGCGCTGACCTCGACGGCCGGCATGGCAGCTCTCGTCTACGGCTTCATCCGCGCGGCCGACCAGGGCTGGCGGGACAGCGTGACGATCGGATCCTTCGCGGCGGCCGTGGTGCTGCTGGTGGGCTTCGGACTCATCGAGTCCCGGGCCAAGGAACCGATCACCCCCCTGCGGATGTTCACCGACCGCAACCGCTCGGGCACGTACGTGATCATGCTGTGCCTGGCCGCTGCGATGTTCGGCATGTTCTTCTACATCGTGCTCTTCGTGCAGAACGTGCTGGGGTACACCCCGATCCAGGCCGGTCTCGCCTTCCTGCCGGTGACCGTCGTGATCGCGCTCGGCGCGGGACTCTCGCAGCGGTTCCTGCCCGTGCTCGGCCCCAAGCCGTTCATGCTCGTGGGCTCGACCCTCGCGATGATCGGGCTCGCCTGGCAGACCCTCATCAGCTCCGACAGCTCCTACGTCGGCGGCGTGCTCGGACCGATGCTGGTGTTCGGGTTCGGCATGGGCCTGAACTTCGTGACTCTGACGGTCACCGCGGTCTCCGGCGTCGCCCCGCACGAGGCGGGCGCGGCCTCCGGACTCCTCAACGCCATGCAGCAGGTGGGCGGTTCGCTCGGTCTGTCCATTCTGACGACGGTGTTCGGCTCGGCCAGCAGGGACGAGGCGAAGAAGCAACTGCCCTCTTTCCTCGCCGACGGCTCGCCGGAACAGAAGGCGGAGTTCACCAAGACGCACCAACTCCCGGCGCCCTGGGGGCACGAGGTCCTCGCCCACGGCATCTCGACGGCCTTCATTCCGGCCGCCGCGATGGCCGTACTCGCCCTGGCCACCGCCTGGTTCGTGATCCGGGTGCGCAAGAGCGACCTGGAGGCGCTCGCCGGAACGGCAGGTCCCGCGGCCGTCTGACCCGGCCGGCCCCACGAAGGACCGCGGATGGCCGGACCTCGTCCGGGGGACCGACGGCGAGGACGCCGGTCCGGCCATCCGCCCCAGGCGGAACACCAGACAGAACAGCGCGACCGACACGAGCAACGCCCGCAGAAACTCCATGACCACCCCCTGGCCCCTGGCACATCACCCGCATGTGCGGACCCATGCGCCGCACAGCATTTGCCAGCACAACGCCCGGCTGGTCACGGAGAGTTCCCGACGAACACAGAGAGTTTTCGCGACGGGGTCAGAACACCGCAGGAGCTGCCACCGACCGACGGTCGTCACCCAACCCGTCAGCCGCTCCGCAGCCGCTGTTCCGCCGCCGCTATTTCGCCACCGGCACCCAGTCCGGCAGCTCCTCCGTCCGCTCCACCCACTCGACCGGCGGCGCCCCCACCTTCTCGGCGGCGATCACACCGCCCACGATCGCGCAGTTCGTGTCCACGTCACCGCCGACCTGTGCGGTCGTCCAGAACGCCCGCTCGAAGTCCCCGAGGCCCCGCGCCGCCGACCAAAGCGCGAAGGGCACGGTGTCGTGGGCGGACGTACGCCGTCCGCAGCCCAGTACGGCCGCGACGGTGCCCGCGTCGTCGTAGTCGAGCATGTCCCGGGCGCGGCGCAGTCCGGCACCGACGGCGCTCTTCGGGACGAGCGCAAGGACGCCGTCCAGGAGCTTCTCGGGGCTCGGCGGACCGCCGGGGGCACCGGCCAGCGCGGCGGCCGCGGCGACGGCCATGGCGCCGACCACGGCCTCACGATGCTGGTGTGTGGGGTACGCCGAGATCTCCGCCTGGTGGACCGCCTGCTCGGGGTCGTCCGCGTACCAGGCGCCCAGAGGGGCGATCCGCATGGCGGCGCCGTTCCCCCAGGACCCCTGCCCGTTGAAGAGCTGGGCGGAGAGCTCGCGCCAGTCGCCGCCCTCGCGCACCAACCGCAGCAGACGGTTGACGGCAGGGCCGTACCCCCGGTCGAAGTCGTGGCGCACGGCGAACGAGTGGGCCAGGGCGTCCTGGTCGATGCGGTGGTGGGCGGCCAGGACGGCGACGACGGAGCACGCCATCTCGGTGTCGTCGGTCCACTGCCAGAGGTCGGAGGGCAGTTCGCGGCGCTGCAAGAGCGGATAGTTCTCCGGTACGAAGAACTGTGAGCCCAACGCGTCCCCGACCGTCAGGCCGCGCAGACTGTTCAGGGCGCGATCCAGGCGCCCGCTGGGAGAGAAGTCAGAGGTCATGTCCGTCCGACTCTATCCGGTGACGCCGTACGGCTCCGGGTCGCGCCAGCGATCGAACGGCCGGTCCATGACGTACTTGCCGTCGTCCCCGAGCACCAGCATCCGCATCTCCGCGTTCCCCGGGTTCGACAGCGACTCGAACTCGGCGACCGTCCAGTGGAACCAGCGCATGCAGAACAGCCGCATGGCGAGACCGTGCGTCACCAGCAGCACGTTCGTCGGGTGGTCGGCGGCCTCGAAGCTGCGGTACAGGCTCTCCAGGAAGCCGCCGACCCGGTCGTACACGTCGGCGCCGGACTCGCCCTGGGCGAAGCGGTAGAAGAAGTGACCGTACGCGTCGCGGTAGGCCTTCTGGAGGCGTACGTCGTCGCGGTCCTGCCAGTTCCCCCAGTCCTGCTCGCGCAGCCGGGGCTCCTCGCGCACCCGTATGAGGTCGGGGTCGAGGTGGAAGGCGCGCAGGGTCTCGTGCGTGCGGCGGTACGGGGACACGTACACGCTGACGCGCTCCCGGCCGAGCACCTCGCGAATCCGTTTGCCGGTCTCCTCCGCCTGCTGCCAGCCGCGCTCGGTCAACGCGAGCGCATGGTCGGGCTCGCGCTCGTACACGGTGTCATCAACATTGCCCGTTGACTCTCCGTGCCGGACAAGGATGATCCGCCGTGGTCGTGCCATGCCAAAACCCTAGATCGGGTGAGGGCAGATCGAGCACTCGTACGGGCTCCATACGGCGTAGGTCACACAATTCCCGCACCTCGCGCCTCACAAGGATGCGTGTGTCACGCGTCCGGCGTCAGACCGTCCAGGTCGGTTCCAGGTCCACGATGTCGCCCGTGAGGGCTGCCACGTCCGCCTCCGTCTGGGCCCGCAGCGCGAGGCGCTCCACCCGTTCCGTGCGGTACTTGCCGTGTTCGGCGGCCTGCCGCCACATGGAGAGCACCAGGAACTCGTGCCCGGGCGCCTCGCCGAACAGCCCGCGGATCATGCCCGGTGAGCCGGCCATGGCGGGATTCCAGACCTTCTCCTGCATGAGCGTGAAGTTGTCCACGCGCTCCTCATGAATACGGGCGAGGGCCACCCGTACCAGGTCGGCGTCCGTGAAGCGCGGTTCGAAGCCGGTCTTCACATCGAAGCGGTGGTCGAAGAGCTTGACCTGGGCGTCTTTGAAGGTCCCCGACTGGGCCGACGCGAGCCGGTCGTGCGAGCGGGCCATGAAGGAGTCGTAGAAGGCGCGGCTCTCCCAGAACGCGAAAACGTGCGCCACGCCTTGCCTCTGCCGACTCCACCCACCACCCTGTCCCCGAAACCCCGGCTCCCCCAGAAGCCCCGCCCACTTTCGCTGCCCGCGCTCGAAGCCGCGGCGGTCCACCACGGTGCAGCGAATCCACTTGACCAGCACCGCGCCATCGTAAGGCCACGGAGCGTGGCGCCGGTCACGCTCGGGCGGACAGCTCGTCCGTACACGTACACGCGCGCGTGGCAGGATGGACAATCGGCCCTGTCCGCCCGGTAGTTCGGGCCGCAGAAGGCACACGGGAAACGGGGAAGGGGAAGTCTGGTGAACGGCCTCAAGAAGGGCATCCGCAAGGTCGAGGTCGGGCTGAAATGGGATCCGAGTCCCACCGGGCAGCCGCCCACCGATCTGGACATCGTTGCCGCCACCTACTTGGAGAGCGATCCGTACGGCGCTCCCTCCTATGTGGTGTATTTCGACAGCAGGTCCCCCGACGGCACCATCTATCTCAACCGCGACAGCAAGGACGGCAAGGGCTTCGGCTGGGACGAGGTCATGACACTGGAGCTCGACCGGCTCAACAGCCGGTACACGCGCGTGGTCGTCGGCGTCGTCATCCAACAGCCCTCGACGCACCGGACCTTCGTCGGCGTGATCAATCCGGGCCTTCGCATCCGCGAGGGCTACACCGTCCTCGCCGAGGACGACTTCGGTGATGTCCTCGGGTCGACGGCGGCGGCCGTCGGGGAGTTCGTGCGCGAGGGCTCCGGCACGTGGACGTTCCGCCCGGGGATCCACGGCTTCGAGGACGATCCCGCCACCTTCATCCGAAGCATGGGCGAGGCACACCAACCCTGACCGAGGAACGGCGACACGAGAAAGAGGAGGGGCACCGGCCGTGACCGGTGCCCCTCCTCTTTAAAGATGTTCACTCAGCGAGTGACCGTCGGGCGGGACGGATCCCGCCCTCCGTCAGCTGCAGCCGCTGGTCGAGCCGCAGCCCTCGCAGATGTAGCAGGAGCCGGCCCGCTGCATCTTGGTGCCGCAGGAGAAGCACAGCGGGGCGTCGGCCTGGATGCCCAGCTGCATCTCCACCAGCTCGGCGCTGGTGTGCGCCTGCTGCGGAGCTGGCTTGGCCGCCTCGACCTCGGCCTTCGGTGTGGCGACGGCCTTCAACTCCTGGGCGCGCGGCGCCGACTGGGCCAGACCCTCGACGTCGACCTCGTCGTCGATGGCCTGCTCGTACGAGCCCGTCTCCAGGTGACGCTGGCGCTCCGGAGCGGAGTGGATGCCGAGCGCGGAGCGCGTCTCGAAGGGCAGGAAGTCGAGCGCCAGGCGGCGGAAGATGTAGTCGACGATCGACTGCGCCATCCGCACGTCCGGGTCGTCCGTCATACCGGCCGGCTCGAAGCGCATGTTCGTGAACTTCGAGACGTACGTCTCCAGCGGCACCCCGTACTGGAGGCCGACCGAGACGGCGATGGAGAAGGCGTCCATCATGCCCGCGAGGGTGGAGCCCTGCTTGGACATCTTCAGGAAGACCTCGCCGAGACCGTCGTCCGGGTAGGAGTTGGCGGTCATGTAGCCCTCGGCGCCGCCGACCGTGAAGGACGTCGTGATGCCGGGACGGCCCTTGGGCAGGCGCTTGCGGACCGGGCGGTACTCGATGACCTTCTCGACCGTCTCGCGGATGGTCGCCTCGGCCTTCTCGGTGACCTCGGTCTTCTCCTTCTCCTTGGTCTTGGCGGAGAGGGGCTGGCCGACCTTGCAGTTGTCGCGGTAGATCGCGAGCGCCTTGACGCCCATCTTCCAGGCCTCGAAGTAGACCTCCTCGACGTCCTCGACGGTCGCCGTCTCCGGCAGGTTGACCGTCTTGGAGAGCGCGCCGGAGATCCAGGGCTGGATGGCGGCCATCATGCGGACGTGGCCCATCGCGGAGATGGAACGCTCGCCCATGGCGCAGTCGAACACCTCGTAGTGCTCGTGCTTGAGGCCCGGGGCGTCGATCACATTGCCGTGGTCGGCGATGTGGGCGACGATCGCCTCGATCTGCTCCTCCTGGTAGCCCAGGCGGCGCAGGGCCTGCGGGACGGTGCCGTTGACGATCTGCATCGAGCCGCCGCCGACCAGCTTCTTGAACTTGACCAGGGCGAGGTCGGGCTCAAGTCCGGTGGTGTCGCAGGACATCGCCAGACCGATGGTGCCGGTCGGGGCGATGACGGACGCCTGGGAGTTACGGAAACCGTTCTTCTCGCCAAGACGCAGCACGTCCTGCCAGGACTCCGTGGCGGCGGCCCAGATCGGCGTGTCCAGGTCGTCCGCGCGCGGGGCGGTGGTGTTGGCGTCGGAGTGCTGCTTCATGACCCGAAGGTGCGGCTGCGCGTTGCGGGCGTAGCCGTCGTACGGGCCGACGACCGCGGCGAGTTCGGCGGAGCGCTTGTACGACGTGCCGGTCATCAGGGAGGTGATGGCACCCGCGAGGGCACGGCCGCCGTCGGAGTCGTACGCGTGGCCGGTCGCCATCAGCAGGGCGCCGAGGTTGGCGTAGCCGATGCCGAGCTGGCGGAACGCGCGCGTGTTCTCGCCGATCTTCTGGGTCGGGAAGTCCGCGAAGCAGATGGAGATGTCCATCGCGGTGATGACGAGCTCGACAACCTTGGCGAAGCGCTCGACCTCGAAGGACTGGTGGCCCTTGCCGTCGTCCTTGAGGAACTTCATCAGGTTCAGCGAGGCGAGGTTGCAGGACGTGTTGTCCAGGTGCATGTACTCGCTGCACGGGTTCGAGCCGTTGATGCGGCCGGACTCCGGGCACGTGTGCCACTGGTTGATGGTGTCGTCGTACTGGATGCCCGGGTCGGCGCAGGCCCAGGCGGCCTCGGCCATCTTGCGGAACAGCTGCTTGGCGTCGACCTCCTCGATGACCTCGCCGGTCATGCGGGACGTCAGGCCGAACTTGTCGCCGTTCTCGACGGCCTTCATGAACGTGTCGTTCACGCGGACCGAGTTGTTGGCGTTCTGGTACTGCACCGACGTGATGTCGTCGCCGCCCAGGTCCATGTCGAAGCCCGCGTCGCGCAGGGCGCGGATCTTCTCTTCTTCCTTGACCTTGGTCTGGATGAAGTCCTCGATGTCGGGGTGGTCGACATCCAGGATGACCATCTTGGCCGCGCGGCGGGTGGCGCCACCGGACTTGATGGTGCCGGCGGAGGCGTCGGCGCCACGCATGAAGGAGACCGGACCGGAGGCGTTGCCACCGGAGGACAGCAGCTCCTTGGAGGAGCGGATCCGCGAGAGGTTCAGGCCGGCGCCGGAGCCGCCCTTGAAGATCATGCCCTCTTCCTTGTACCAGTCGAGGATCGACTCCATGGAGTCGTCGACGGCCAGGATGAAGCAGGCGGAGACCTGCTGGGGCTGCGGGGTGCCCACGTTGAACCACACGGGGCTGTTGAAGCTGAAGATCTGGTGCAGGAGGGCGTACGCCAGCTCGTGCTCGAAGATCTCGGCGTCGGCGGGCGAGGCGAAGTACTTGTAGTCCTCGCCGGCCTTCCGATACGTCTTCACGATGCGGTCGATGAGCTGCTTGAGGCTCACCTCGCGCTGCGGGGTGCCCACGGCACCGCGGAAGTACTTGCTGGTGACGATGTTGACCGCGTTCACCGCCCATTCGGCGGGGAACTCGACGCCACGCTGCTCGAAATTGACCGAGCCGTCGCGCCAGTTGGTCATGACGACGTCACGACGCTCCCACTCCACCTCGTCGTACGGATGCACGCCGGGGGTGGTGTGAATACGCTCGATACGCAGTCCCTTGGTGGTCTTGGTGCCCTTCGCGCGGGAACCTCGTGCCGGACCGCTCGCCGTCTCTGTCATGCCGCCTCCCTGTACAGGCAAAAACGCCCTGAAATGCCACGATGTTCCCGTGGCAGAGTGTTTGTCTGGTGTCCCGGCCGCCGAAATGCTCATGGCTCCGCGACAAGTCCTGGTCCGCCGCCACCCGGCCGGACCCGGGGCTTCCGCCCGGTTCCGGCCCGCCGGTCAGTCGGCGGAGTGGGCGGGCACGGGGACCTGAACAGTCCCTCCGGACCCGCCGTCGTCCTCCTGGCTCCCCGATCCCGCGTCTTCGTCGTCCGCGGTGAGGTCTGGCGTCGCTTCCCGCAGTTCCACGATCGCGGCCTCGAAGTCCTCGAGCGAGTCGAACGCCCGGTAGACGGAGGCGAATCGCAGATAGGCGACGAGGTCGAGCTCCTGCAACGGGCCGAGTATGGCCAGCCCGACGTCATGGGTAGTCAGTTCGGCACTTCCGGTGGCCCGCACCGCCTCCTCGACCCGCTGGCCGAGTTGGGCGAGTGCGTCCTCGGTGACAGGTCGTCCCTGGCATGCCTTGCGCACGCCGTTGATGACCTTGGTACGGCTGAAAGGCTCGGTGACCCCTGACCGCTTGACCACCATGAGCGAACACGTCTCCACGGTCGTGAAACGACGGGAGCAGTCCGGACACTGGCGGCGTCGGCGGATCGACGTGCCGTCGTCGGTCGTACGGCTGTCGACGACACGGCTGTCGGGGTGCCTGCAGAAGGGGCAGTGCATGATCTCCCAACCCTCCTCACAGCAGACTCAATGGCCTCGCCGGGCCCGTTGGACCCTCGAAGCAGCCCCAAGCATAGGCGATCGCCAAGCGTTCGAAGACCCGGGGGACCACAACTTCTGGGCTGCTGCCGCAATCCAACCACTAGATGTGGGGATTGGCGCGCCAAACACGCCGAACACTCGTGTCGCGCACGTATTGGCATGTGCCGTACGCCTGTACCTGCCACGCCGGAAACGGGCGGCCACGACCGTACCGCTGCGGCACATGCGGAGATACCGTGGGCGCCACACGGAGAGGACGTGCGACTCCCGCACAGATGGGGGCCGGTACCCGGTCGACGGGATGCCGGATGGCAGACTGGGGCAACGACCCACGAGGCCACCACCCCGGCGGTGAAGAGCACGAACTAGGGCACCTTCGTCCACCGGAAGCGCGTCAGCCATACACCCAGACACATGATCAAGTCAGGTTATCCACGGTTTTTCACTCGAACGTGTGTTTGGCGCAACCTTTCGAAAGCAACTACCGTTGTCCAGCAGGGAGACCATCGAGAGGGGCCGACGTGACCACCACCGCAGACAGTGCCACCATCACTGCCCAGGACCGCTCCCAGGGCCGACTCGAGCCGGTGCATGCGATGAACGAAGCCGTGAATCCCGAGGGACACAAGCGTTCCCTACCAGGGCGACCGCCAGGCATCCGGGCCGACAGCTCAGGGCTCACCGACCGGCAGCGCCGGGTGATCGAGGTCATCAGGGACTCGGTGCAGCGACGCGGATACCCGCCGTCGATGCGGGAGATCGGACAGGCCGTCGGCCTCTCCAGCACCTCCTCGGTCGCACACCAGCTGATGGCACTGGAGCGCAAGGGCTTCCTGCGCCGCGACCCGCACCGCCCGCGCGCGTACGAGGTGCGCGGTTCCGACCAGGCCGCCTCCGTGCAGCCCACCGACACCGCCGGCAAGCCGGCCGCGTCGTACGTCCCGCTCGTGGGCCGTATCGCCGCCGGTGGCCCGATCCTGGCGGAGGAGTCGGTCGAGGACGTCTTCCCGCTCCCCCGCCAACTGGTCGGTGACGGCGAACTGTTCGTCCTCAAGGTCGTCGGTGACTCGATGATCGAGGCCGCGATCTGCGACGGGGACTGGGTCACGGTCCGCCGCCAGCCGGTCGCCGAGAACGGTGACATCGTGGCCGCGATGCTCGACGGCGAGGCCACCGTCAAGCGCTTCAAGCGCGAGGACGGCCACGTCTGGCTCCTCCCGCACAACTCGGCCTACGAGCCGATCCCCGGCGACGACGCGACCATCCTGGGCAAGGTGGTGGCAGTCCTGCGGCGCGTGTGACAGCCGCGACGGGCGGGCCCTGACGGACCCCGCTCCCTGACCGGGCCCCGGGACCCCTGCGCCGGTTCCGGGGCCCTGTGTTGCCCGAGCCGCGCCAGCACCTCGGGGTCGGTCAGCGCGTCGGCGTCCGACGTGGGCAGCAGCACCTGCCGGGGCCCGATGGTCGTCCGCCCGTCG
>NZ_JBSFLV010000096.1:0-36571 GCF_053599215.1 Streptomyces sp. NPDC001002
TCCCGCACCGGCGCCTCCATGCACTTCATCCGGATGCCCATGTACGGCGCCGCGGTCCCCTTCGCGTACGCCTCCGCGATCAGCCGGGCCGCGCGAGCCAGTCCCTCTTTGCTTTCAGGCAGTATCGATGGAATCGCATCGTCGATACGATGCGTTCGGGTATGGCACATCCACCTGGCAGCACCTCTTGGGGAGGCAGGGCCATGCGAACGATGAGCCGCACCGGACTGGTGGGCGCAGCCTTGGGACTGGGCGCGGTCGGCGGCTTCGTCGGCAGCCTGCTCAGGGAACACAGCGCTCTGACGGCCGCCCGCTGCGCCGCGGGCGAAGGAAGCGAGGAACAGCCTTCATGGGGCGCCGGCTCGTACCGCTCACGCTGGACAACCTCCCGGACCTACCCAAGCGGTGCAGGTCGTGTGTCTTCTGGGAGTTGGACCCAGTCAGCGGAGAAGCCGCGGTAAGAACGGGCACGTCAGCACTGGAGAAGGAAGGGTGGATCTCCGCCGTCCTCCTGGACTGGGGATCCTGCGGCCGGGTCGTCTACGTCGACGACGTGCCGGCGGGCTTCGTGCTCTACGCCCCTCCCGCCTACGTTCCACGGGCCACGGCGTTCCCCACCAGCCCGGTGTCACCGGACGCCGTCCAGCTGATGACCGGCTTCATCATGCCCGGCTACCAGGGACAGGGACTGGGCCGCGTGATGGTGCAGACGGTCGCCAAGGACGTTCTGCGCCGAGGCTTCAAGGCGATCGAGGCCTTCGGTGACGCGCGCTGGAAAGAGCCCGGCTGTGTCCTGCCCGCCGACCATCTCCTGGCCGTCGGCTTCAAGACCGTTCGGCAGCACCCCACTTATCCGCGGTTGCGGCTGGAGCTACGAACGACGCTCTCCTGGAAGGAAGACGTGGAGATGGCGTTGGACCGGCTGCTGGGGGCCGTGCAGAAGGAGCCGGTGCTGCGTCCGCTCTAGCAGTAAGTGGACCGCACACAAGGCTCAAGAGGGCTCCACGAACACGAATGGGCCGACCCGTCGGGGTCGGCCCATTCGTGTTTCACGTGAAACATCACTCAGCGATGAAGTCCTCGAGGTCGCGGACGATCGCGGCCTTCGGCTTCGCACCGACGATGGTCTTGGCGACCTCGCCGTTCTGGTAGACGTTCAGCGTCGGGATCGACATGACGCCGTACTTGGCGGCCGTACCCGGGTTCTCGTCGATGTTCAGCTTGACGATCTCGATCTTGTCGCCGTACTCGGCGGCGATCGCCTCAAGGGACGGAGCGATCTGGCGGCACGGACCGCACCAGGCGGCCCAGAAGTCCACGAGGACGGGCTTGTCGCTCTTGAGGACGTCCTGCTCGAAGGAATCGTCGGTCACGTGCTTCAGGGTGCCGGCCACGGCGGGCTCCTTAACTGGTTGGTGCGGTGGGGCGGGATGGGGGTCAGACAGCGGTCTTCTCGGGCTCGGCGTTCTCCTCGTCCGCCAGGGCGGCGAGGAAACGCTCGGCGTCGAGGGCGGACGAGCAGCCGGTGCCGGCCGCGGTGATCGCCTGCCGGTAGGTGTGGTCGACGACGTCGCCGGCGCCGAAGACACCGGTCAGGTTGGTGTGGGTCGAGGGGGCGTCGACCTTGAGGTAGCCCTCCTCGTCCAGCTCCAGCTGACCCTTGAAGAGCTCGGTGCGCGGGTCGTGGCCGATCGCGATGAAGAGGCCCGTGACCGCCAGGTCGGAGAGCTCACCGGTCTTGAGGTTGCGCAGCTTCAGGCCCGCGAGCTTCTGGTCGCCCTGGATCTCCGCGACCTCGCTGTCCCAGACGAACTTGATCTTCGGGTCGGCGAAGGCGCGCTCCTGCATCGCCTTGGAGGCGCGCAGGGTGTCCCGGCGGTGGACGATCGTCACGGACTTGGCGAAGCGGGAGAGGAAGGTCGCTTCCTCCATCGCGGTGTCACCGCCGCCGATCACGGCGATGTCCTGGTCCTTGAAGAAGAACCCGTCACAGGTGGCACACCAGGAGACGCCGCGTCCGGAGAGCACGTCCTCCTTCGGGAGACCGAGCTTGCGGTGCTGGGAGCCGGTGGTGACGATGACGGCCTTCGCCTTGTGGACGACGCCCGCGGTGTCGGTGACGGTCTTGATGTCGCCGGTCAGGTCGACGGAGACGATGTCGTCCGGAACGAGCTCGGCGCCGAAGCGCTCGGCCTGGGCACGCATGTTGTCCATCAGGTCCGGGCCCATGATGCCGTCCCGGAACCCGGGGAAGTTCTCCACGTCGGTGGTGTTCATCAGCGCACCGCCGGCGGTGACGGCGCCCTCGAAGACCAGCGGCTTCAACGACGCGCGCGCGGTGTAGAGCGCCGCCGTGTAGCCGGCGGGCCCGGAGCCGATGATGATCACGTTACGGACGTCGCTCACGACTGGATTCCTCGTCTCTGGACTGCATCGTCAGACCGGTGGGAGCTCCTTTCAGAACTCTCACCCCACCCAACGGATCCTAAGGGGCGTGCATTCCCACTGTGTCCGGGCACACGGGGGCAGTCACAGTGGGCGGGACACGGGACGGAGTACCACGCGGCACGCGGACGAAGCCCGGGCGGGTCAGGGCTGGGCGTAGGACTTCGTCAGCAGGATCTTCGCCTCGGTGGACGGAGCCTTCGTCGCGCAGGTCGCGTCCATGATGTACGCGGTCACCTTGGCGTTGTCGGAGGCGTCGGTCAGGACGACCAGCAGGACAGGAGTCCCCTTGTAGGTGCCTTGCTTCGTGGCGAGGGCCGGGTCGGACCGGCCGATGCCCTTCTGGATACAGGCGGGCACGTCGGGCACGGTGAAGATCTTGGGCGAGACGGTGTCGGCGCTGGGATCTCCCGCGATCCCGAAGCTGTGGTTGGTGCCGGAGCTGCTTCCGGAGCGGTCGTTCTTGTCGAGGAGATCGGCCACCTGCTTCTGCAGCCCGCTCTCGGAGAAGGTGTCCGCAGCGGTGGACCGGCCGTTCGCCTCAGCGTCGGAGGGCTTGCCGTCGTTGTGTGTGGCGACCAGAACACCACCGAACCCGAGCGCGGCGACCGCGAAGACACTGCCGAGGACGGCGACCCGTCGGCGCCCGCCGGGCTTCCGGTCCTTGCGACCCGGTCCGGTAGTCCTGACCCGCGCATGACCCGCTGGCCGATCCGACGTTGCCGATGTTTCACGTGAAACATGTGCGCTGTCGCTGTCGCTCTGGGCGGACAGGGACGAAGACGCACCCACGAGCACAGGTGTGGCAGGGGTGTCCGAGTGATCGGGTGCCGACGCGTCGAGCAGTGCCTCGGCCGCGAGGGCCGCGTCGATCCGTTGCGCGACATCGTCAGGCATGCGCTGCGCGACCGGCACTGCGCCGAGCAGTCCCCGGATCTCTTCCAGCGACGCGTACACGTCCGCGCAGAGTTCGCACCCGTCCAGATGCCGTCGTACGTCGGCGGTCCGGGACGGCGTGAGCAGTCCCTCGGTGAGGTCGGAGATCTCGGTGACGTCCGGGTGCCCGGCCATGTCTGTCGTGGATGTCACGCTCGCCCACCTCCGCCCTTCACTGCAGCTGGATCGCTTGGTCCTGTGTCGCGTGGACCGGTGCTTGACGGTCCCGCTGCCGGTGGGACGGATGTCCCCTGCGTCCGGTTCCGCCCCTGGCCCCCTTCCTTTCCGTCACCCGCGTTTTCCGGCCGCAGATGAGTGAGGAGGGGGAGCAGTCTGGCTCTGCCGCGTGCGCAACGGCTCTTCACCGTCCCGGTGGGGACGTCGAGCATGCGGGCGGCTTCGGCGACGGGATATCCCTGCATGTCCACCAGGACGAGGGCCGCGCGCTGGTCGGGCGGCAGCGTGCCGAGGGCTTTCAGGAGCTGGCGGTGGAGGTCGTTGCGCTCGGCCGGCGCCTCCGCCGACTCGTGCGGTTCCAGGAGCTGCTCGAGCCGTTCGTTGTCGTCGACCGGAGAGGTCTTCCGTGAGGCGGCTTTGCGGGCGCGGTCGAGGCAGGCGTTCACCGTGATCCGGTGCAGCCAGGTCGTGACGGCCGACTGGCCGCGGAAGGTGTGGGCGGCCCGGTAGGCGGAGACGAGGGCGTCCTGCACGGCGTCAGCGGCCTCCTCGCGGTCGCCCAGCGTCCGCAGGGCGACGGCCCAGAGACGGTCACGATGCCGCCGCACGAGCTCACCGAAGGCGTCGGAGTCACCCTTCACGTGGCGGGTGAGCAACTCCTGGTCACTCACTCCCGCGTATCCGGCGCCTTCCGCCATCTGACCCCCTCTGCCTTGCCGTCAGCCTCAGCTGGTCACCTTGATGTCCGCCACCCGGCCGCGGTAGGTACCGTCTTCCGTCAGCGGCAGCTTGGTCAACCAGACCAGAAGGTAGCGGGACTTGAGGGACTCGTCCGGCTTGAGGGTGACGCTCGTACCCGAACCGTCGGCGACCTTCTTGTAGGAGTCGAAGGACGTCGGCTCCGAGCCTGTGTCACCGGATGCGGCACGCAGCTCGACGGACGTGTCCCCCATGAAGGTAACCGTCACCTTGCCGACCTGCTGGACCTTGCCGAGATCGAGAATGACACCGAGGCCCGACTTCAGGTTGCCGAAGGTGGCGCCCTTGTAGAAGTTCGTCTCCCAGTAGGTCGACATACTGCTGTCGTAGGTCTTGCCTATGTCACCAGGCTTCTCGGAGCCGTCGCCGAACGGGTCGAAGTCGCGAGCACCGCTGATGGCGATCGGCTTGCTGACCGCCTTCTGCGAGTTCTTGTCGTTGCCGTCCGTCGTCTGGGTCTGGTTCGTGTCGTCGGACTTGCCGCCCTTGTCCATGAGGGCGTCCGCCAGCTGCCAGCTGCCGAGGCCGAGGGCGGCGATCAGGAGGGCCGAGACGGCCCACTTGAGGGCCTTGCCGGTGCGGCTCTGCAGCGGGGCCGGCGGCGAGGGCATCTGCTGGGTGGCGCCGGGGCGTGGCGCGGGGCGGCCGTAGGAGCCCTGCTGGTACGTCGTGCGCTGGTACTCCGGCGGGGCCGTGAACGCGGGCTCCGGCGGGCGGATGCGCGGCATCTCGCCGACCGCCTTGACCAGTTCCTCCGGCGTCGTGCACGGCGCCTCGTGACGGGACGCGGTAGCCCCGTCGTTGGCGAGTGCGCGCATGGAGAGCTCGGACAGGCCCCGGTGGACATGGGCACGCACCTGGTCGGGCGCGATCAGGCCGACGTCCTTGGGCAGCCCGGCCAGACCGTAGGCGTCGTCCTCGTACGGCCAGCGCTGGGTGAGCGCCGCGTACAGGAGGGCGCCGACGGACTCCGTGTCGGTGCGCTGCGGGGTCTCGGACGTGATGCCGCGCAGGGCGGCGTTCACGGCGAGGCCGCGGATGCGCCACTGGCCGCTGGAGGTACGCAGCACGGCGTTCGGGTTGAGCCGCAGATGCGCCAGGCCCTCACGGTGCGCGGCGGCCATCGCCGAGGCGATCTGACTGACCATCTGGTACGCGTCGTGCGGCTCCAGCGGGCCGGGGGCGAGCAACGACGTCAGTTCGACCGCGTCGGGCAGCCACTCGTGGACGACGTAGACGAGGTCGTCCTCCTCGACGGCGTCGAGGACCTGGACGAAGCGTGGGTCGCCCAGCAGCGCCGACGAGCGGGCCGCGGCCAGGACGGAACGTGCCCGCGCATGGTCCGCGGGCAGGAGGTGGACGCCGACGGCACGGCGCAGTTTCTCGTCCACGGCGCGCCAACTGCTGAATCCGTCCAGACGGGTGACGCACTCTTCGAGCCGATACCGCTTGGCGAGCTTGTGACCGCTGTGCAGCTCGGGCGGTGAGGCCTTCTCGGGACTCTCGGTCCCGCCACTCCCCTGTGCCTCGTCGTTCTCCGTGTCCCGCTCCCGGTTCTGGGCCACGCCGTCGGCCGTGGACTGGTCCGCCTCGGCGGTCAGCGGCTCATCGCCACTGTTGTCTGCCACGTCGACGGCAGCCGTGCTCCGTTCCGCCACCGTCGTCCCTGCCTCCCCACTCATCGCGCGCCGACCGACTTCCGTGCGCGCCGTCCGACGCCGAACCCAATTGTGCCCACAGTCCGCCGCTATGCACGACACACGGTGGCGGACGATGGTTGTGCGCGTACCCCCGCCTCACCGACCCAGACGTCCACGGACCATGCCTACCAGCGAGTTCAGCTCCTCGATCCGCATGCGTCGGGCCGCGACGAAGAAGATCCCGAGGAGGACCGCCCCACCGGCCAACAGCGCCGCGAAGGACCCGACGACGCCCTGGCCGAGCGTATGACCGATCTCGTAGCAGACCACGCCGCTGAGCAGCGCCGCGGGCAGTGAGGCGATGCAGAGCCGCGCGTACGTGCGCAGGACCCGGTTGCCGTCCAGGTCGCCGTCGAGCCGCTTGCGCAGCCGGTTCCAGGCGACCCCGACGCCGATGGCGTAGGCGAGACCGTACGAGGCGGCCATGCCGACCACGGCCCAGCGGGCCGGCAGGACGTAGTAACAGACCACCGAGGCCCCGGCGTTGACCGCGGCGACGATGACCGTGTTGTAGAAGGGCGTCCGGGTGTCCTCGTACGCGTAGAAGGCCCGCAGGACGACGTACTGCACCGAGTACGGGATCAGGCCGAGGGCGAAGGCCATCAGCATGAAGCCCATGTTGGTGGCCTCGCTGGTGCCCGAGGAGCCGAAGATGAGCGTGCACATCGGGATGCCGAGGGAGAGGAGACCGAAGGCGATGGGCACGATCGCCACGGCGGTGGTGCGCAGTCCCTGGGAGATGTCGTCGCGTACGGCGCCGCCGTCGCCCTCGGCCGCCGAGCGTGAGATGCGCGGGAGCAGCGCGGCCATCAGGGAGACGGTGATGATCGCCTGCGGCAGGCCCCAGATCAGCTGGGCGTTGGCGTAGGCGGCGAAGCCGGTGCCGTCGACGGGCGAGGCCTTGCCGGCGGAGGTGGACAACTGGGTGACGACGAGCGCGCCGGCCTGGTTGGCGAGGACGAACAGGACGGTCCACTTGGCGAGCGTCGCGGCCTTGCCCAGCCCGTGGCCCTTCCAGTCGAACCGCAGCCGCATCCGGAAGCCGGTCTCCCGCAGATACGGGATCATCGCGAGCGCCTGGACGACGAGGCCGAGCAGCACACCGACGCCGAGGAGCCGCTGGGCCTCCGGCGGGATGTTCGTGACCTTCATGCCGGAGTTCGCGGAGGTGCCGTACACCCAGATGAACATGCCGAGCGTCACGATGATGACGATGTTGTTCAGGACCGGGGTCCACATCATCGCGCCGAACTTGCCGCGCGCGTTGAGGATCTGGCCCATCACGACGTGGATGCCCATGAAGAAGATCGAGGGCAGGAAGTAGCGGACGAAGGTGACGCCGACCTCGTTGGCCGCAGGGTCGCTGGCGACGGAGTCGGACAGCAGACGGATCAGGTACGGCGCGGCCAGGATCGCGAGCGCGGTGAGCGCGCCCAGCGCCACCATGACGAGCGTCAGCAGCCGGTTGGCGAACGCCTCACCACCGTCCTCGTCCTCCTTCATGGCCCGTACGAGCTGGGGCACAAAGACGGAGTTGAGGCCGCCGCCGACGGTCAGGATGTAGATCATCGTCGGCAGCTGGTAGGCGACCTGGAAGGTGTCGCCGAGCAGGCCGACGCCCAGCGCGGAGACGATCAGGGCCGAGCGGACGAAGCCGGTGAGGCGGGAGACCATCGTGCCCGCGGCCATGACGGCGCTGGACTTCAGCAGACCCGTGGCCTTGCCGCCGGCCTTCTTCGCGGCCGGAGCAGCGGGCGCGGGCGCGAGGTTCATGGTCCGGTCGTCCACGGGCGGCGGAGCCTGGTACGCGGGCACCGGTGCGGGCCCGCCGGGGGCCGCCATCGGACCCGGAACCGACGGGTGACCCGACGCGGGGTAGCCGCCGCCCTGTTCCTGGTCCCGGAAGAGGTGCGCGAAGGCGTCCGGCTCGTGGCGCTCCTCGCCGGCCTGGGTGACCAGGTCGTCGACGCCGACGTACTGGGTGGTCCGGGGATCGTCGCCGTACGGCAGGTACTGGGTCGCCCCGTCCGGCTCGGGCGCCGGGGTCTGGGCCCACACACGAGGGTCGGGTGCGTACGGGGACTGGGGCGGCTGGCCGTACAGAGGCTGCTGAGGCTGGTACGTGCCGGGAGGCGGCGGGGGGTGCGCGGCGCGGTCGTAGAGCGCCTCGGCGACCGGGTCCTGGGCGGTGAGGTCCTGGGCCCGGTAGGGGTCCTGGTCGTAGGCGTCCTGGAGGTACATGTCGGCGGGGGGCTGCGGCGGGACCTGGCCGTGCTCGGGCGGCGGGCCCTCGGGGTGACCCGAGCTGCCCGCGCCCTGGCCGCGGTCACCGTCGTACGGCGCGTTCATGGCTTACTCCACCTCATCGTCCCCGGCCCACCGGCCACGACATCCTCAACGGTCCACTCTCTCACCCGTGCCGGACGGGTCGGCGCTTTCCGCTGCGGTGTCCGGTGTCGGGTCACTCGGCTGCTCCGGGTCGTCTGCCCGGGTGCCGGTGCCGGACTCCTCCGTGAGACGTTCCGAGGGGCCCTCGGGGTTCTCCGGGCCGTCGGCGGGATCCCCCGCCTCGTCGGGGCCGTCCTCCTGGGCCTCGCGGGCGGCGGCTCGCTTGCGCTGGGTGTACATCCGGAAACCGGCGAGGACGAGCAGGAGGAAGCCGCCGCCGATGACCAGCATCACGGTGGCCGTGAACTCGGTGACCTTGACGTCGAAGGTGACCGGGGCGCCGTACGGCTTGCCGTCCTGCGTGTACAGCTGGGCGATCACCGTCGCCTGGCCGTTGGCCTTGGCCGAGGTGGTGAACTTCACCGTCTGGCTGTGCCCGCCGGACACCGCGATGGGCTGCTCGTAGTAGTCGTGGCCGCTGATCTGCAGACGCGTCGGGCTCGTCGAGGTCAGACGCAGCACCAAGTGGTCCACGCCCTGCACCAGGTTGTTCTGCACGGTCACGGGGATGGTGGCGCTGCGTCCGGAGAGCTTGGTGTCGGACTTGTCGATCAGTCTGACCTGGCCGGTGATGTCGTCGAGGTACGACTCAACTCCGGTGCGGAAGCTCGCGGCTGCGTTCGCCCGGCCCCGCCACGACGTCGACATCTCGCGGTTCATGGCTCGCCCGAAGGGGGTCACCACACGGGACTGGTCGGTGAGGACCACCTTGAAGCTGTCGAGGCTGGTCTGCGTCCGCGCGATCTGCTCGAAGGCCCACCGCGGCAGCTCCTGCTTGCGCAGGGCGGCGGGGTACGCGGAGGCCGCCGGGACCTTCGTCGTGGCCCCGGGGTCGGGCTTGGCCTTCGCGGCCGCCGTGAGGTCCTGGGACTCGGACCAGTTGCCGCCCTGCAGCGCCGTCAGCGCGGTGGCCATCGCCTGGGCCTGGCGCGCCGACGGCATGCGCTGCGGGGCGACGACGATGCTGCGCTGGTCGTCCGTCTGGAGGTTGAGCGACAGGCTCTGCGCGAGGAACTGCTGTACGGCGAGCGTCGCGCCTGAAGCCTTCGACAGGTCGCCCTGGAACGCCGTCGACAGCCGGGCGTCCGCGACCACCGCCGTGGTGCCGCCGCCGATCGGGCGGGCCGCGGAGGGGGTGTAGGACAGCCCGCCGGTCTCCTGCATGCTGTCGCTGCGCGCGATCACCTTGTCGGCGCCCGCGGAGGTGGCGACCTTGACGATCGACGGGTCGACCGCGCCGTCCACGGGCCACGCGAAGTCGGTGCTCGGCGTCACGTGCAGGATCGTCTCCACCGTGGTGGCGGCGACGTCGGTCGCCTCGTTCAGGTGGTTCAGGGAACCGGTGACGCTCGTGCCGTTGTGGGCGAGCGAGGCCAGGTCGGGGTCGGCGAAGGGAAGCGCGACGACGTCCTTCTCCGCCACCGCGTTCTGCAACTCGTCGAGGAACTGCTTGGCAACCGCCTGGTGGGTGCCGGCCGTGGTGGTGGTGCCGTCGTCGGACCGGATCCGGTAGCTGCCCGTCATGGCGTCGATCGAGGCCAGCAGGTCCGGATCGATCACCCAGGTGACGTCGAGGTCCTTGCCCAGGGACAGCATCTGGTCCAGCCGTCCGCCGGCGGAGATCTCCTTGGCGAGGTCGTCGTTGAGGAAGACCGGCGTCTGCTGCTCGTTCGATCCCGTCTCCGCCGTCATGTGCACGGTCGAGATCAGCGGCCACAGGAACGTGGTCTTCGTCTTCGTGTCGGCCTCTTCTGGCTGCCAGGGCAGGAAGGTCCGCCGGATGCCGAGGACCTGGTCCCACGGCTGTGCGGAGGTCTGGCCGGACAGCGAGACGGCGAACGGGTAGACGCCGTCGTCGCCGAGGTCCAGCTTGTCGACGGGCACGGAGATGCTGAAGTGCTCGGCGACACCGGGAGTGAGCTTGGAGAACTTCTGGACGTACTTTCCGCCGACTTCGGAGCCGGTCGCCGCCTGGGTGTCGGTGCTGCTCTTCGCGGCGTCCTCGATGGCCGACCGGGTGTTCAGCGGCGATCCCAGGCTGAGCCCCACGTGCGCGCCGGTGACCGCCTGCTTGCCGTTGTTGGTCACCGTGCCGGTCACGGTCACCGTGTCGCCGTCCGTGGGGGCGCTTGGGCTGAGGGAATCCACGGCCACGGACACCGAGCCCGCATCGGCCGCCTGAGCGGGCGTGGCGGCGGGCAGCTGGAACAGGCCGGTCAGCAGTGGCGCACCGGCGAGCAGTGCTCCGGTGCGCCGCAGCCACCGGCGGGCAGGTGAGGGACTCGTCCCCGGGAAGTCTGCCGCCTCGGCCACGCGTTCGCCCGTCCCTAGTCGTCGTCAGTGGTCGTCGGAATGTGCGTCCACGCATGGTAACGATGCGCGCGGAGGGGAAGTGCCGCGGACTGGTCCACAAGATCGGGGGACTGGGTCAGGTGCCCTGTATATGCGGGTATGCAATACCGGCCGCCACGCATGTCCGCCGGAGCTCTTTGTGGACGTTTAATGGAGACGCCCGCGGTCGCCCGGGCCACGTACCCTCTTCTGTTGTGCCGAACGCCAACGAAGACACCCCCAGCGCCCTCAGTCAGGTGCCGCAGCGCGCGGCGAGTGAATCGCTCCGGGTCGCCCCTGTCGCCGAGGACCTCGCCCGCCGTTTCCAGGAGGCCGGGTTCTCACTCGCGCTGGTCGGTGGTCCGGTCCGGGACGCGTTGCTCGGCCGGCTCAGCAACGACCTCGACTTCACGACCGACGCCCACCCCGAGGACGTTCTCAAGATCGTCCGCCCTTGGGCGGACGCCGTCTGGGAGGTCGGCATCGCCTTCGGCACGGTCGGGGTACAGAAGGACGGTCACCAGCTCGAGGTGACCACTTACCGGTCGGAGTCCTACGACCGGACCTCCCGCAAGCCCGAGGTGTCCTACGGCGACTCCATCGAGGAGGACCTCGTCCGGCGGGACTTCACCGTCAACGCGATGGCTCTCGCGCTCCCCGAGAGGAAGTTCATCGACCCGCACGGCGGGCTCGACGACCTCGCGGCGGGGATCCTGCGCACCCCGGGCACTCCCGAGGCGTCCTTCTCCGACGACCCGCTGCGCATGATGCGCGCGGCACGCTTCGCCGCCCAGCTCGACTTCGAGGTGGCTCCCGAGGTTGTCGCTGCCATGAAGGACATGGCCGGACGGATCGAGATCGTGTCGGCGGAGCGGGTACGGGAGGAGCTGAACAAGCTCATCCTGTCCGCGCACCCCCGCAAGGGACTGACCCTGCTCGTCGACTCCGGCATCGCCGACCACGTTCTGCCGGAGCTGCCGGCCCTGCGCCTGGAGCGCGACGAGCACCACCGGCACAAGGACGTCTACGACCACACCCTGATCGTCCTGGAGCAGGCGATCGCGCTGGAGGACGACGGTCCCGACCTGACCCTCCGGCTCGCCGCGCTCCTGCACGACATCGGCAAGCCGCGCACGCGCCGTTTCGAGGAGGACGGTCGGGTCTCGTTCCACCACCACGAAGTGGTCGGCGCGAAGATGACGAAGAAGCGCATGACGGCGCTCAAGTACTCCAACGAGCTGGTGAAGGACGTCTCACATCTGGTCGAACTCCACCTGCGCTTCCACGGATACGGCACCGGTGAGTGGACGGACTCGGCGGTCCGCCGCTACGTCCGTGACGCCGGCCCGCTCCTCGATCGCCTCCATAAGCTGACCCGCTCGGACTGCACGACGCGGAACAAGCGGAAGGCCGCGGCGCTCTCTCGGGCGTACGACGGTCTGGAGGCGCGGATCGCTCAGCTGCAGGAGCAGGAGGAGCTGGACGCGATCCGTCCGGACCTCGACGGCAACCAGATCATGGAGATCCTCGGTGTCGGCCCCGGCCCGGCCGTCGGTCGCGCCTACAAGCAGATGCTGGAGCTCCGCCTGGAGAACGGGCCGATGGGGCACGATGTCGCGGTGGCCGCGCTCAAGGACTGGTGGGCCAAGCAGGACTGAGGCCAGGGAAGGCCAAGCAGGACTGAGGCCATGGAAGGGGGTCATGTTTCACGTGAAACATGACCCCGAAGACGGACGCCAGGTGTCGGTGCGTCGGACCCGCCAAGGGGATCGCACACACCAAGGGGCGATGTTTCACGTGAAACATCGCCCCTTCTGAGTCTTGCTCGTCCCTACCTGTCCTTCTTACTTGTCCTTCAGGCAGAGCAGGAAGTCACTGCCGTCACCGGACTCCGTGTACGAGTACTGGAAGTCCTTCGCCTGCTCCTCGCACTTGCTCTCCGCCGTCACGGCCGAGTAGTTGCCCTTGATCTTGGCCAGCACCACGTACTGGGCCTTCGCGTCGTCGCAGCCGACGACCTCGAGGTCCGGGTCGGTGTCACTCGTGCTGCCGCGGTGCATGCAGTCGCCGACCTTCGCCGTGTCGGCGTCGTCCCGGCTGGTTATGTAGCCGCCGATGGCGACGCCCGCGACGATCAGGACGATGACGATGTTCTTGATCGTCTTGAAGCTGAGCTTGCGGCCCTGCTGCGGCGGGGCGGGGGCGAACGGGGCGGCTCCCTGAGGGGGGAACCCGGGCTGGCCAGGCTGCTGCGGGTAGCCGGGCTGCGGCGGGTAAGGAGCCTGGCCCTGGGGCTGGCCGGCAGGCTGCGGGGCCTGCGCGAACGGGTTCTGGCCCTGGGGCGGCGGAGTTGTCACTTGGGGGTCCCCCTCAAACATGGATGCGTGTCGCGCGTAAGAAGCGCGTAAGACGGACGTAAATTACCGGCCGCCACTGACATCTCTGTAGCCCCATCGGACTCTGTTTCTTTGATGTGACACTTACTGGCGTTCAAAGCGGGCCATAGCCGCAGCAATTACCCCGTAGACAACGGCGATTGCGAGCACCAGCGTCACTGAGCGGCCGTCAGGCGGCAGCATGAGGGCGGCCACCGCCGCCGCTCCGACGAAGGCGATGTTGAAGAGGACGTCGTAGACGGAGAAGACGCGCCCGCGGAATCCGTCCTCCACCGAGGACTGCACGATCGTGTCCGTCGCGATCTTCGCGCCCTGGGTGGTGAGGCCCAGGACGAACGCCGCGACCAGCATCGGGGCGGTGGCGAACGGGAGACCCAGGGCGGGTTCCAGGACCGCGGCGGCTCCGGCGCAGACGGCGATCCAGAGACCGGGCCCGAGCCGTCCCGCCGCCCAGGGTGTCAGCACGGCCGCCACGAAGAAGCCGGCGCCGGAGATCCCCAACGCAAGCCCCAGCAGGGCGAGTCCGTCGTCCGTGGTCGACGAGAAGGCGTAGCGGCAGAGCATCAGCACCATGACCAGCAGGGCGCCGTAGCAGAACCGCATCAGCGTCATCGTCAGGAGCGCCCAGGCGGCCTCCCGGCGGGGTGGGGCGGCGAGGTGCCGTACGGCCGCCGCCAGGTCGCGAGCGGTGCCCGAGAGGGCCGTCGCCAGCCGCTGCTGCACCAACTCCCGGTCCGGCCCCAGCAGTTCGGGCGCGAGACGCAGTGACGCGAGCGCCGCGCACAGGTACAGGGCGGCGCCCAGGAGCACCACCGCCGCGTCGGAGTCGGCGACCACCAGCCGTACGACGAAGGCGAATCCGCCGCCCGCGGTCGCGGCGAGCGTACCGGCCGTCGGGGAAAGGGAGTTGGCCATCACCAGACGCTCGGTGTCCACCACGCGCGGCAGTGCCGCGGACAGGCCCGCGAGTACGAAGCGGTTGACGGCGGTGACGCACAGGGCGGAGACGTAGAAGAGCCAGTCGGGGACATGAGCGAGGATCAGGACGGCCGTCGCCGTCGCCATGAGGGCGCGCAGCAGGTTGCCGTAGAGGAAGACCTGGCGGCGGCGCCAGCGGTCCAGGAGGACGCCGGCGAAAGGGCCGACGAGGGAGTACGGGAGCAGCAGGACCGCCATGGCGGAGGCGATCGCGGTGGCCGAGGTCTGTTTCTCCGGGGAGAAGACGACGTAGGAGGCGAGCGCGACCTGGAAGACGCCGTCGGCTCCCTGTGAGAGCAGGCGTACGGCGAGCAGGCGCCGGAAGTTCCTGAGGCGCAGGAGAGCGCGCAGGTCCCGGACGACAGCCATGGGCACAGCCTCACATACGGGGAGGGTCCCCGGGTCGGTGACCCGGGGACCCTCTCAGCCCTGGCAGGAGCGTTCTCAGTGCCGTGCGCCGGTGGTGCTCAGCGCTCGACCTCGCCCTTGATGAACTTCTCGACGTTGTCGTAGGCCTCGTCGTCGAAGTACTGCACCGGCGGGGACTTCATGAAGTAGCTCGACGCCGACAGGATCGGGCCGCCGATGCCGCGGTCCTTGGCGATCTTCGCAGCGCGCAGGGCGTCGATGATGACGCCCGCGGAGTTCGGGGAGTCCCAGACCTCGAGCTTGTACTCCAGGTTCAGCGGGACGTCGCCGAACGCGCGGCCCTCAAGGCGGACGTAGGCCCACTTGCGGTCGTCGAGCCAGGCCACGTAGTCCGAGGGACCGATGTGGACGTTCTTCGCGCCCATGTCGCGGTCGGGGATCTGCGAGGTGACGGCCTGCGTCTTCGAGATCTTCTTGGACTCAAGGCGGTCGCGCTCCAGCATGTTCTTGAAGTCCATGTTGCCGCCGACGTTGAGCTGCATCGTGCGCTCAAGGCGGACACCGCGGTCCTCGAACAGCTTCGCCATCACACGGTGCGTGATGGTGGCGCCGACCTGCGACTTGATGTCGTCGCCGACGATCGGGACACCGGCCTCGGTGAACTTGTCGGCCCACTCCTTGGTGCCGGCGATGAAGACCGGAAGGGCGTTGACGAAGGCGACCTTGGCGTCGATGGCGCACTGGGCGTAGAACTTCGCCGCGTCCTCGGAGCCGACGGGCAGGTAGCAGATGAGGACGTCGACCTGCTTGTCCCTGAGGATCTGGACGACGTCGACGGGCGCCTCGGCGGACTCCTCGATGGTCTCCCGGTAGTACTTGCCGAGACCGTCGAGGGTGTGGCCACGCTGGACCGTGACGCCCTTGTTCGGGACGTCGCAGATCTTGATGGTGTTGTTCTCGCTGGCACCGATGGCGTCCGAGAGGTCGAGGCCGACCTTCTTCGCGTCGACGTCGAAGGCGGCGACGAACTCGACGTCACCCACGTGGTAGTCGCCGAACTGGACATGCATCAGGCCGGGCACCTTGGACGCCGGGTCGGCGTCCTTGTAGTACTCGACTCCCTGGACCAGCGACGCGGCGCAGTTGCCCACGCCGACGATGGCTACGCGAACCGAACCCATTCCGGTTGCTCCCTGTGTGTACGAGTGAGGTCCTGGCAGGGACCTCACGTGGTGGTGTCGCCGGGCGTATCCGGACCGGGGGTGTCCCCGGGCCGGGGCAGGACGCCCGGCGCTCCCTCTGTGGTGTCGCGAGCGGGTTCTCCGTGGGCGGGACCCTTCAGGTCCCGGCCCGCCCGCTCACTTTCGATGAGCTCGTTCAGCCAGCGCACTTCGCGCTCCACGGACTCCATCCCGTGGCGCTGGAGCTCAAGCGTGTAGTCGTCGAGGCGCTCTCGGGTACGTGCCAGGGAGGCGCCCATTTTCTCCAGGCGCTCCTCCAACCGGCTGCGACGGCCCTCCAGCACGCGCATCCGTACGTCCCGGGACGTCTGCCCGAAGAAGGCGAACCGGGCGGCGAAGGTCTCGTCCTCGTACGCGTCGGGGCCGGTCTGCGAGAGCAGGTCCTCGAAGTGTTCCTTACCTTCCGCCGTCAACCGATAGACGATCTTGGCGCGACGCCCTGCGAGTGGAGCTGCCAGGGCGTCCTCGGGGGCGTTCCCCGGTTCCTCGATCAACCAGCCGCTCGCGACCAGCGTCTTGAGGCAGGGGTAGAGCGTCCCGTAGCTGAAGGCCCGGAACACGCCCAGCGAAGTATTGAGTCGTTTGCGCAGCTCGTAGCCGTGCATCGGGGACTCGCGCAACAGGCCGAGGACGGCGAACTCGAGGATCCCGGCACGCCGGCTCATCCGCTCGCCTCCTCGTCTTATGTCGCTCCGATGTATCGACTCGATACATCATGACGATAGAACGGCCTTCCGGATGCGACAAGTGGGGAGACGGTGAACGGGATCACATCACTTATTCACCGGAGGCAAGTTGCCTGATTTGGGGTGAACTTCGGGGCTAGGCGGGTTTTGACGGTGCGTAGTCTGTGCGCCATGGACACCACCGGGAACCGAGTGACGCGAGGGGGCGTCATCGTGCTCGGTGCAGTACGGATGAATGCAGGATCGACCACATCCGTACTTCGGGGGGACCGGAAACCAGCCGCCGTTTCCAGGCGCGCACGGGTGCGCCTGCCCGAGGAGTAGTCGTTCGATGAGCGAGCACCGTCGCAAACCGCCGCAGCCGCAGGGAGGCGGACGTGCCGAATCCCGACGCGGCCAGTCCGGCGCGTCCTCCGGCCGCCGTGCGGCACCGCGAGGCGCCACCGGATCTCCTGCCGACGCGTACGGGTCTGATTCATACGGTTCGGCAGGCGAGGAGCCGTCGTACGGCGGCCGCGCCGAGGCCCGCCGCGCTGCACAGAGAAGCGGGGGCGGTCGCCGCAGGGCGCCCGAACCCGGCCGAGGCCCCGGTGGCCCCAACGGACCAGGGCGCGGCAGGGGCCGCGCCGTACCCGCCAAGAAGAGGCTGATCGACTATCCGCGCGCGGGCAAGTACGGCGCCGCGCGCTGGGTGCCGTCGTGGAAGCTCATGGCCGGCATGTTCATCGGCTTCTTCGGCAGCCTGGTCGCGGTCGCGGGGGTGGCCTACGCCCTCGTGGGCGTCCCGGACATCGCCAAGACGGCCGAGGCGCAGAACAACGTCTATTACTGGGGCGACGGCACCGAGATGGTCGCGACGGGTGGTGAGACCAACCGTCAGATCGTCAACCTCTCGCAGATCCCCGAAGCGATGAGGTACGCAGTCATCTCCCAGGAGAACAAGACCTTCTACACCGACAGCGGCATCGACCCCAAGGGCATCGCCCGCGCCGTGTTCAACATGGCCAGGGGCGGTGAGACGCAGGGTGGCTCCACCATCACCCAGCAGTACGTGAAGAACGCCATGCTGGACGACCAGTCGCAGACCATCTCCCGTAAGTTCAAGGAGATCTTCGTCTCGATCAAGGTGGGCACCACGGTCAAGAAGGACCAGATCATGGCCGGCTACCTGAACTCCGCGTACTACGGGCGCAGCGCCTACGGGATCCAGGCCGCCGCCCGCGCGTACTTCAACAAGGACGCCGTCGATCTCAACCCGGGCGAGTGCGCCTTCCTTTCGGCGATGCTGAAGGGCGCCACGTACTACGACCCGGCCGGCTCGACGTCCATCGACTCGGCCGCCACTCCCGAGGCCAACAGCAAGCGTGCCCTGGTCCAGATGCAGGACACCCTGGACAAGATGGTCGAGTACGGGCATCTGGACGCCGCGGAGCGAGCGAAGTACACCACGCTGCCCAAGGTCCAGAACCCGCGGTCGAACGCCGCGCTCAGTGGTCAGGTCGGCTACCTCGTCGACCTCTCCAAGGCGTACCTGATCAACAACACGAACATCACCGCCGACGACCTGCAGAAGGGCGGTTACTCGATCTACACGACCTTCGACAAGAAGAAGGTCAAGGAGCTCGAGGACTCCGTCAAGAAGGTCCAGAAGGCCAACATCAAGCCCAAGCAGCGCCCGGAGACGGACACGCACGTCCAGTTCGGCGGCGCCTCCGTGGACCCGAACACCGGGGCCATCAAGGCCATCTACGGCGGTGAGGACGCGACCAAGCACTTCACCAACAACGCGGATGTGACCGGCGCCCAGGTCGGTTCGACCTTCAAGCCGTTCGTTCTCGCGGCAGCGATGAAGTGGGGCGTGCGGGACAAGAGCCTCGGTGCGGAGCAGGCGCAGGACGAGCGCACCCAGGTGTCCCCGAAGAGCCTGTTCAGCGGTAAGAACAAGCTCAAGATCAGGGACTACGACGATTCGATCTGGAAGAACGAGAAGGGCCAGGAGTGGCTGCAGACCAATGACGGCAACGAGTCGTACGGCAGTCCGCCCAACTACGACATCGACCTCCGCGAGGCGATGCGTGAGTCGGTGAACTCCGCCTTCGTGCAGCTCGGCATGGACGTCGGCCTGGACAAGGTCAAGGAAGCGGCCGTGGACGCCGGCTTGAAGTCGGACAGCCTCGCCGGCACCAGCTTCCCGTCCTTCTCCATCGGTATCTCCGACCCGAGCGCGATCCGCATGGCGGGCGCGTACGGCACCTTCGCCGCCAGTGGTGAGCAGCGTGACCCGTACTCCGTCCAGAAGGTCACCAGCAAGGACGGCACGGTCTTCACGCACAAGGACCAGCCCAAGCAGGTGTTCACCCGGGCGGTCGCCGACAACGTCACCGACGTGCTGAAGACCGTGGTCGACAAGGGCACGGGCACCAACGCCAAGCTGGACGACCGGGAGGTGGCCGGCAAGACCGGTACCACCGACGGCAACAAGTCCGCCTGGTTCGTGGGCTACACGCCGCAGCTGTCCACGTCGATCACGATGTTCCGGTACGACGACGACGAGACCAAGAAGAACCGCACCTTCCTGGAGATGTACGGAACGGGTGGCCAGAAGAAGATCCACGGTGCCTCGTTCCCGTCCGAGATCTGGCACGACTACATGGAACAGGCGATGAAGGGCGAGAAGGTGCTCGACTTCCCGACGCCCGAGCCCATCGGTGAGATCGTCAACGAGGAGCCGAGCCCGACGCCCACTCCGACGCCCACCGAGACCGAGGAAGCCACTCCGACCCCGACGCCGACACCGACCGAGACGGTCGAGAGTCCGACTCCAACGGTCAGTGAGTCCTGCCAGTTCGCCTTCCAGTGCGGGGACGACGGCGGGACCGACGACGGCGGCACGGACGGAGGCGCGTCCTCCACGCCGTCGGCCACGGAATCGACAGGCACCGGCACCAGTAGAGGCGAGGACAACGGAGGCATCTTCGGAGGTCCGAACGGCTAGTCGCCAAAACGCCCAGCACGGGTGTTTCACGTGAAACATGTACATGTTTCACGTGAAACAGGGGCCGTCACATCCACCGGATGTGGCGGCCCTCGGCGTATTGCCAGGCACGTACGGCAGGATGTGCGGCATGCCCAGCGCAGAATCGACGCAAGCGAGCGAGCACGAGCCAGACACGGTGCGGCCCACCAAGGAGGACGAGGTCGCCCGGTCCGGCAGTGAGCTGATCGGCGGTCCCCTCGGGCGGCGTGCCCTGCTCGGGACGTCCTGGTGGACTCCCGTCCGGGTCGTCGCGCTCGTGGCGATCGGCATGTTCGCCCTCGGCCTGATCCAGAAGGCCCCCTGCTACAACGGCGCCTGGTTCTTCGGCGCCAGCTCCCAGTACACGAAGGCGTGCTACTCGGACATCCCGCACCTGTACCAGGGGCGTGGTTTCGCCGACGGACTCGTGCCGTACTTCGACAAGCTCTCCGGCGACATGCCGTACCTCGAATACCCGGTGCTGACCGGCGTGTTCATGGAGGTCGCCTCCTGGCTCACGCCGGGCAGCGGCACCATCCAGGACCAGGAACAGTGGTACTGGATGGTCAACGCCGGGATGCTGATGGTGTGCGCGGCCGTCATCGCCGTCTGCGTGGCCCGTACACACCGGCGGCGGCCCTGGGACGGTCTGTTGGTCGCCCTGGCACCCGCCTTCGCGCTGACCGCCACCATCAACTGGGACCTCCTGGCGGTCGCTCTGACGGCCGCGGCGATGCTGATGTGGTCCCGAGGCCGCTCGCTCGCCTTCGGCGTCCTCCTGGGGCTCGCCACGGCCGCCAAGCTGTACCCCGTGTTTCTCCTCGGCCCGCTGTTCCTGCTGTGCTGGCGCGCCGGCAAGTGGCGGGACTTCGGGAAGGCCTTCGGCGGAGCGGCCGTCGCCTGGCTCGTCGTGAACCTGCCGGTGATGTACTTCGCCTGGGACGGCTGGGCGCAGTTCTACCGGTTCAGCCAGGAACGGGGTGTGGACTTCGGGTCCTTCTGGCTGATCATGGCTCAGAACTCGTCCGACCCGCTCAGCACCGAGACCGTCAACACCCTTGCCACGCTGCTGGTGTTGCTCTCCTGCGTGGCCATCGCCGCCCTCACCCTGACCGCCCCGCGCCGACCGCGCTTCGCCCAGCTGGCGTTCCTGATCGTCGCGGCGTTCATCCTCACCAACAAGGTCTACTCGCCGCAGTACGTGCTGTGGCTGGTGCCGTTGGCTGTCCTGGCGCGCCCCAAGTGGCGGGACTTCCTGATCTGGCAGGCCTGCGAGGTCGCGTACTTCCTGGGCATCTGGATGTACCTCGCCTACACGACCAGCGGAGACGCTCACAAGGGGCTTCCCCAGGACGGCTATCACTGGGCCATCGCCGTGCACCTGCTGGGGACGCTGTACTTCTGCGGCATGGTGGTGCGTGACATCCTCATGCCCGAGCGGGACCCCGTGCGCAGGTCCGGGGACGACGACCCCTCGGGGGGCGTGCTCGACGGCGCGGAGGACGTCTTCGTCCTCGGTCCGGCGGCGCATCCGCCACGGCACGCCGCCTACTACGAGGGTCCGCAGGTGGAGTGGGGCAGCGGCGGAACGGACTCTTCCACGGACCGTTCGCTCTGAGCGAACAAGGCGTCCTGACGAGCAAGCAGAAGGCCGGGTACGGAGGTTTCCGTACCCGGCCTTTCGTGTGTCCGGAGGGCTAGGCGCCCAACGTGTGGCAGCGAGCCCGGCTCAGCGGTCGACGATCCGGTCGAACTGCGTGGTGGTGTGCCGCAGATGGGCCACGAGCTCGTCACCGACCGTCGGCTCGGCCGCCTCTGACGGCACGAACAGGATCGAGACCTGCATGTGCGGAGGCTCGGCGAACCAGCGCTGCTTGGCGTCCCAGACGAACGGAGAAAGGTTCCGGTTGACCGTGGCCAGGCCGGCCCGGGCAACGCCCTTGGCGCGCGGCATGACGCCGTGCAGGGCCTTCGGGGCCTCCAGGCCCACCCCGTGCGACGTACCGCCCGCCACGACCACCAGGAAGCCGTCGGAGGCCGCTTTCTGCTGCCGGTAGCCGAACCGGTCGCCCTTGGCGACGCGGGTGACGTCCAGGACCGCCCCGCGGTACTCGGTGGCCTCGTGGTCCCCCAGCCACAGCCGCGTGCCGATACGGGCGCGGAAGCGGGTCTGCGGGAACTGCTGCTGCAGCCGGGCGAGATCCTCGGCCTTGAGGTGGCTGACGAACATCGTGTGCAGGGGCAGCCGGGCCGCGCGCAGCCGGTCCATCCAGCCGATGACCTCCTCGACGGCGTCCGAGCCGTCGGTGCGGTCCAGCGGCAGATGGATGGCGAAGCCCTCCAGGCGGACGTTCTCTATGGCCTGGTGCAGCATCGGCAGGTCCTGCTCGCTGATGCCGTGCCGCTTCATCGAGGACATCACCTCGATGACCACCCGGGCCCCCACGAGGCCGTACACGCCGTCCACCGACGACACCGACCGGATCACCCGGTCGGGCAGCGGGACGGGCTCCTCACCGCGCCGGTACGGCGTCAGCACCAGCAGGTCACCGCCGAACCAGTCCTTGATCCGCGCGGCCTCGTACGTCGTACCGACGGCGAGGACGTCCGAGCCCAGACGCGTGGCCTCCTCCGCCAGCCGCTCGTGCCCGAAGCCGTAGCCGTTGCCCTTGCAGACCGGGACGAGCCCCGGGAACTGCTCCTGCACGTGCTTGTGATGCGCCCGCCAGCGCGCGGTGTCGACGTAGAGGGTGAGCGCCATGGCCGGACCTGGAACCTTTCTGGTGTCTGCGGTGTATCAGAGGTATGGAATCACTGAACGTGACGTCAGCGGCGCGACATGTAGATGTCGAGGGCCTTGTGGAGCAGTTTGTTCAGCGGGAAGTCCCACTCGCCCAGGTATTCGGCGGCCTGTCCGCCCGTGCCCACCTTGAACTGGATCAGGCCGAAGAGATGGTCGGTCTCGTCCAGAGAGTCGGAAATGCCCCGCAGGTCGTAGACGGTGGCACCGAGCGCGTACGCGTCGCGCAGCATCCGCCACTGCATCGCGTTCGAGGGCCGGACCTCGCGGCCGATGTTGTCGGAGGCGCCGTAGGAGTACCAGACGTGCCCGCCGACGATCAGCATCGTCGCCGCCGACAGGTTCACGCCGTTGTGCCGGGCGAAGTACAGCCGCATGCGGTTGGGGTCCTCGGAGTTGAGGGCCGTCCACATGCGCTGGAAGTAGGAGAGCGGGCGGGGCCTGAAGTGGTCGCGCACGGCCGTGATCTCGTACAGCCGCTGCCATTCCTCGAGGTCGTGGTAGCCGCCCTGGACGACCTCGACGCCGGCCTTCTCGGCCTTCTTGATGTTGCGGCGCCACAGCTGGTTGAAGTTCTTGTGGACCTCTTCCAACGACCGGTTGGCGAGGGGCACTTGGTAGACGTAGCGGGGCTGCACGTCACCGAAGCCGGCGCCGCCGTCCTCGCCCTGCTGCCAGCCCATCCGACGGAGCTTGTCGGCGACCTCGAAGGCGCGCGGCTCGATGAAGTCGGCCTCGATGTCGCGCAGTCGCTTCACGTCGGGGTTCTGGATGCCCGCCTTGATGGAGGTGGCCTCCCAGCGCCGGATGATGACCGGCGGGCCCATCTTCACCGAGAAGGCGCCCTGGTTCTTGAGGTGCGCGAGCATCGGCTCGAGCCACTCGGTGAGGTTCGGCGCGTACCAGTTGATGACCGGGCCCTCGGGGAGATAGGCGAGGTAGCGCTTGATCTTGGGCAACTGCCGGTAGAGGACGAGCCCCGCGCCGACCAGCTCGCCGGTGCGGTCGTCGAACCAGCCGAGGCTCTCGGAGCGCCACTCCGCCTTGACGTCAGCCCATGCAGGGACCTGCATGTGGCTCGCCGAGGGCAGGGTCTGGATGTACGCCAGATGCTGCTCGCGGCTGATCGTCCTCAGGGTCAGGCTCATTCGGGGCGCTCCTCGGGCTGGTGTGTCCCCATGGGTACAGGGGCTCCGGCTCTCGCGCCGAAGCCTACTGCGCCTTGCGAGCGCCCCGACTGGGCGTACGGAACCTGCGCCCCGGCCTGTGGCCCGTCGAGGCGTTCCGTAGTGCTTTGTGCGGTGTTGAGGAGCGGGCTTCCTCGGCGTCAGCCGCCGATGACCCCGCCGAAGAGACCGCCGTGCGCCATGCCGAGGAAGAAGCCGACCCCCGCGGCGCCGAGACCCAGGATGAGTCCGAAGCGTTCGCGTGTCGTCTCCGAGATCCACTGGCCGTACGCCCCGGTGGCGAGCCCGATCAGGCCTGCCCAGGAGCTGAGCAGATGCAGGTTGTGGAACATCGACGAGACGAAAGCCGTGATGCCGAGCACCAGGGTCACCGCGAGCAAGGTGTCCTGGAGCGGGTGGGACTTGCCGTCCGTGGCGAAAAGGCCGCCGACGGTATTGGGTCGCAATGCCTGTGCCATAGGGCACCTCCTGCGGAAGACGGCGCACCGTAGCGCCATACACACCCGATGTGTACAGACTGACGGTCCCCCGGGCCGGATTTCAACCGGAAGCCGGTGTGCGGGTACTCTGTATCGTCTGCACGGTGTCTGCCCTTGTCGCGGCGGTGTCTCCGACAAGGAGCCCCCGATTGTCAGTGGTGGCCGATACCGTTGCGTACGCATCACAACCCTCCTGCCACGGAACGACCGTGGCCGCTGAGTCCGAAGGAGGTGGGTTCCACATGCGTCACTACGAGGTGATGGTCATCCTCGACCCCGATCTGGAGGAGCGCGCTGTCGCCCCCCTGATCGAGAACTTCCTCTCCGTCGTCCGTGAGGGCAACGGCAAGGTCGAGAAGGTCGACACCTGGGGCCGTCGTCGTCTCTCGTACGAGATCAAGAAGAAGCCCGAGGGCATCTACTCGGTCATCGACCTGCAGGCCGAGCCTGCGGTCGTCAAGGAGCTCGACCGCCAGATGAACCTGAACGAGTCGGTCCTCCGGACCAAGGTCCTCCGCCCCGAGACCCACTGAGCGTCCAGCTCAGCTGATCTCGGGATTCGAGTAGCAGCACCAAGCAGCCAGCAGCAAACCCGCCGAGAGGTTCCCCCATGGCAGGCGAGACCGTCATCACGGTCGTCGGCAATCTTGTCGACGACCCCGAGCTGCGCTTCACCCCGTCCGGTGCGGCGGTCGCGAAGTTCCGTGTCGCGTCCACTCCCCGCACCTTCGACCGCCAGACGAACGAGTGGAAGGACGGCGAAAGCCTGTTCCTGACCTGCTCGGTCTGGCGTCAGGCGGCGGAGAACGTCGCGGAGTCGCTCCAGCGAGGCATGCGCGTCATCGTGCAGGGCCGGCTGAAGCAGCGGTCCTACGAGGACCGTGAGGGCGTCAAGCGCACGGTCTACGAGCTGGACGTCGAGGAAGTCGGCGCCAGCCTGCGCAGTGCCACGGCCAAGGTCACCAAGACCGCCGGTGGCGCTCGCGGTGGCCAGGGCGGCGGTTTCGGCGGCGGCGGTGGCCAGGGTGGCGGCGGCTGGGGTGGAAACTCCGGCGGCGGTCAGCCGGCCGGCGGCGCTCCCGCCGACGACCCGTGGGCGACCGGCACTCCCGCCGGTGGCAACCAGGGCGGCGGCGCGAGCGGTGGCGGTGGCGGCGGCTGGGGTGGAAACTCCGGCGGCAGCGGCGGTGGCGGCGGCTACTCGGACGAGCCCCCCTTCTAGGCCCTTGGGCCGAGGGGCGGGTCGTACCCAAACTTCTTGATCACACAGGAGAAACACCATGGCGAAGCCGCCTGTGCGCAAGCCTAAGAAGAAGGTCTGCGCTTTCTGCAAGGACAAGGTCACGTACGTGGACTACAAGGACACGAACATGCTGCGGAAGTTCATTTCCGACCGCGGCAAGATTCGCGCCCGCCGCGTGACCGGCAACTGCACGCAGCACCAGCGTGACGTCGCCACGGCTGTCAAGAACAGCCGTGAGATGGCGCTGCTGCCCTACACCTCCACCGCGCGCTAAGGGAAGGGTGACCGACAAATGAAGATCATCCTCACCCACGAGGTCTCCGGCCTCGGTGCCGCGGGCGACGTCGTCGACGTCAAGGACGGTTACGCTCGCAACTACCTGATCCCGCGGAAGTTCGCTATCCGCTGGACCAAGGGTGGCGAGAAGGACGTCGAGCAGATCCGTCGCGCTCGCAAGATCCACGAGATCCAGACCATCGAGCAGGCCAACAGCATCAAGGCCCAGCTCGAGGGTGTGAAGGTCCGTCTGGCCGTTCGCTCCGGCGACGCCGGTCGTCTCTTCGGTTCCGTCACCCCGGCCGACGTCGCTTCGGCGATCGCGGCTGCCGGTGGCCCGAAGGTCGACAAGCGCCGTGTCGAGCTGGGTTCGCCCATCAAGACGCTGGGCGCCCACGAGACGACCGTTCGTCTGCACCCCGAGGTTGCCGCCAAGGTCAACATCGAGGTCATCGCGGCCTGATCGCTGCGCTCTGCTTGAGCAGTTGAGAGAAGGGGCCGTACCTGCCGGGTGCGGCCCCTTCTGCATGCCCAGCTCTTCGCGCTCGGCGACGGTGAGTCCGTGCGGGTGTTTCACGTGAAACACCAAGCACCGTGTTTCACGTGAAACCGTCGGCCCGAACCCTCCATGTCGAACCACCGGCCCGAACCCACCGTTTCACGTGAAACAGTCAGCGCGTCGCGCCCGTGACGAGCCAGCGGCCGGAGCGGGTGCGCAGCCAGAGGGTCAGCATCCGTACCGTCATCATCAGCGTCATGGCCGCCCACAGGGCGGTGAGTCCTCCGCCGAGCGCAGGGACGAGCAGGGCGACCGGGGTGAAGACCGCCAGGGTGATCAGCATCGCCCACGCCAAGTAGGGTCCGTCGCCCGCGCCCATCAGGACGCCGTCCAGGACGAAGACGATGCCGCTGATCGGCTGCGAGGCGGCCACGATCAGTAGGGCGGGCAGGGCGGTGTCCTTGACCGAGGGGTCGCTGGTGAACAGAGACAGGAACACCGGGCGGGTGACCAGTACCAGCAGGCCGAGGACGATGCCCGTGGCGATGCCCCACTGCACCATGCGGCGGCAGGCGGCGCGAGCGCCCTCGGTGTCTCCGGCGCCGAGGTAGCGCCCGATGATGGCCTGACCGGCGATGGCGATGGCGTCGAGAGCGAAGGCGAGCAGGCTCCACAGGGACAGGATGATCTGGTGGGCCGCGATGTCGGCGTCACCGAGCCGGGCGGCGATCGCGGTGGCGATCATCAGAATCGCCCGCAAGGACAGGGTGCGCACGAGCAGAGGTGCGCCGGCCTGAGCCGAGGCTCTGATCCCGGCGGCGTCGGGACGCAGTGAGGCACCGTGCCGACGGGCCCCGCGGACGACCACGACCAGATAGACGGCGGCCATGCCCCACTGAGCGATGACCGTGCCCCAGGCGGAACCGGCGATGCCGAGGTCGGCACCGTAGACGAGGCCGGCGTTCAGGACGCCGTTGGCGACGAAGCCCGCGACGGCGACGTAGAGAGGTGTCTTCGTGTCCTGGAGGCCGCGTAGGACGCCCGTCGCGGCGAGGACGACGAGCATGGCGGGGATGCCCAGGGAGGAGATGCGGAGGTAGGTGGTCGCGTAGGGGGCGGCGGTGTCCGAGGCGCCGAAGAGTTCGACGAGGCCGGGGGCCGAGGGAAGGGCGACGGCGATGACGGCGGCGCCGAGCAGGAGAGCCAGCCAGATGCCGTCCATGCCCTGCCGGATCGCGGCCTGGAGGTCGCCGGCGCCGACGCGGCGGGCGACGGCCGCCGTGGTGGCGTAGGCGAGGAAGACGAAGACGCTGACGGCTGTCATGAGGAGGGCCGAGGCGACGCCGAGTCCGGCGAGTTGGGCTGTGCCGAGATGGCCCACGATCGCGCTGTCGGCCATGACGAAGAGGGGCTCGGCGACGAGTGCGCCGAAGGCCGGGACGGCCAGTGCGACGATCTCTCGATCGTGCTGTCGCCGGTCGGCCTTGGGGGTCGCGGGAGCCTGTGTCATGAGCACTAATGTAATCGTCCACAGGTAAGAGATGCAATGTAGCTGAGACCCTTACTCGATTTCGCGGCCCGTGCTCTTTCGTGCACCGTTCGAAGCGATCTTGGTCCAACTGGAAAAGTTTTTCTTCTGCACAGCCGGTGGACGGGAAAGTCGCAGCTCAGGGCGGGTGAAGTGGCGGAGGTCGGAGCTTGTTCACAGGGCTGTCCACCGGGTCGTGCACAGGTTTTGCGGAGTTCTCCACAGCATCCGGGCCGTCGTCCACATGGCCTGTGGATAACCAGATTGGCTGACGGTGCCCACAGGCCTACGGTGGTGCGGCGCCCGCTCCGTTCGTCGGCTGGGAAACCATCACAAAACCGACGCGCCAGAACCGGAGTTGGGCGTCTTGTTTGTCAGTGCCGTGCCGTAGAAAAGAGAGGCACGGCTAGGTCCGCTCTCGGCGGACGGGAGGAGGTGTCTCGGTGAGCATTTCCGAGCCCTTGGACGATCCGTGGGCCGACAGTGGTCCGAGTGATCGTCTGCCTGCCCGCCGGCGCGGCGAAGGCGGCCGCGGGCGCGACGAGCAGCACGACCGCGGCCGGGAGAACGGCCAGTGGGAGAGCGGCGGAACGTCCTTCGAGCGCGTACCGCCGCAGGATCTCGACGCCGAGCAGTCGGTTCTCGGCGGCATGCTGCTGTCCAAGGACGCCATCGCCGATGTCGTGGAGGTGCTCAAGGGCCACGACTTCTACAAGCCCGCGCACGAGACGGTCTTCCAGGCGATCCTCGACGTCTACGCCAAGGGCGAGCCGGCCGACCCGATCACGATCGCCGCCGAGCTCACCAAGCGCGGCGAGATCAACAAGGTCGGCGGCGCATCGTATCTGCACACCCTCGTCCAGACGGTGCCGACGGCGGCCAACGCGGAGTACTACGCGGAGATCGTCCACGAGCGGGCGGTGCTGCGCAGGCTGGTCGAGGCCGGAACCCGTATCACCCAGATGGGGTACGCGGCGGACGACGACGTCGACGAGATCGTCAACCGCGCGCAGGCCGAGATCTACGCGGTCACCGAGCAGCGCACCAGCGAGGACTACCTCCCGCTCGGCGACATCATGGAGGGCGCGCTCGACGAGATCGAGGCGATCGGCTCGCGCAGCGGCGAGATGACCGGCGTACCGACCGGATTCACGGACCTCGACTCGCTCACCAACGGTCTGCACCCGGGCCAGATGATCGTCATCGCGGCCCGACCCGCGATGGGCAAGTCCACGCTCGCGCTGGACTTCGCGCGCGCGGCGTCGATCAAGCACAACCTGCCGAGCGTCATCTTCTCCCTCGAAATGGGGCGCAACGAGATCGCGATGCGTCTGCTGTCCGCCGAGGCGCGGGTGGCCCTGCACCACATGCGGTCCGGCACCATGACCGACGAGGACTGGACCCGGCTGGCGCGTCGGATGCCCGAGGTGTCGTCCGCGCCGCTCTACATCGACGACTCCCCGAACCTGTCGATGATGGAGATCCGCGCGAAGTGCCGTCGGCTCAAGCAGCGCAGCGACATCAAGCTGGTGATCATCGACTATCTGCAGCTGATGCAGGCGGGCGGCTCCAAGCGCTCCGAGAGCCGTCAGCAGGAGGTCTCGGACATGTCCCGAAACCTCAAGCTCCTGGCCAAGGAGCTGGAGGTCCCGGTGATCGCGCTCTCGCAGCTGAACCGTGGTCCCGAGCAGCGCACGGACAAGAAGCCGATGGTGTCCGACCTGCGTGAGTCCGGCTCCATCGAGCAGGACGCCGACATGGTGATCCTGCTGCACCGCGAGGACGCCTACGAGAAGGAGTCACCGCGCGCGGGCGAGGCGGACATCATCGTCGGCAAGCACCGTAACGGCCCCACGGCGACGATCACCGTCGCCTTCCAGGGCCACTACTCGCGGTTCGTGGACATGGCGCAGACCTGATCCTTCCCAAGGACGTCCTTGACCAGCGGCGATGCCCTGAGGGCATCGCCGTCGACGGAAGAGGTCTTGGACGTCGGTCGCGACACGGGACCAGGGTGGAGGAGCGGCGCATCCCGCCGTTCCTCCACCGACAAGGACCCTGAGAGCGATGCAGATCTTCATCACGGGTGGCTCCGGCTACATCGGCCGTTCCACCATCCGGGCGCTGACCCGGCACGGCATCGGCGTGACCGCGCTGGCGCGCAGCGAGCACGCGGCGCGCACCGTGTCGGACCTCGGTGCCACCCCGGTCGCGGGGTCGCTCACCGACACCGACGTGCTCCGTGCGGCGGCCGGCCGGGCCGACGGCGTCATCCACCTCGGGGTGGACTACGCGGAGGGCACCGCGGACGTCGACCGCGCGGCGGCGGAAGCGCTGCAGGACGGCGTGGGCAGCGGTGTCTACGTGCACACGGGCGGGGTCTGGGTCTACGGCGACACCGACGGGGTCGTCGACGAGGACGCCCCGCTGAGCCCGCCGCGCATCACCGCGTGGCGGCTGGAGAACGAGAAGCGGGTGCTGGCCCGCGCCACCACCGGAGGGCACCCCGTCGTGGTGATGCCGGGGCTGGTCTACGGCCGCTCCGGCGGACTGGCGCAGTCGTTCTTCGTCGAGCCGGGACGCGCCGCGGGCGCCGTGCCCCGCATCGGGGACGGCTCCAACCACTGGGCGCTGGTCCACGTCGACGACATCGCCGAGCTGTACGTCCTGGCCCTGAACGCCCCGGCCGGTGCCGTGTACGCCGGGGCCGGCGGTCAGAACCTCCCGCTGGCGGACATCACCCGCGCCCTCAGCCGTGCCGCCGGATGTCCGGACCGGATCGAGTCGCTGACCGTCGAGGAGGCCGAGCGGCGGATGGGCCCGATCGCCGAGGCGTTCGCCCTCGACCAGCGGTTCAGCGGCGCCCGGGCACGCGACGAGCTCGGCTGGACGCCCACCCGTCTCGACGCCCTGGCGGAACTCGCCCAGGGCTGAACCCTCAGGGACCTGACCACTAGGGGCCGGACTATCAGGGTCCGGACCACCACGGGCCGAACCATCAGGCGTTGGACCCCCACGGGCCGAACCAACGCGGGCCGAACCACCAGGCAACGGGGCGCCCGTCCCACCGGAAGGCAGTGCCGAATGCGCGGCCTCGAAGTCGTCGTCGTCCTTCTCACGGCCGTACTGACCATGACCTGGCTGGCCCGTCGCCTGCGCTGGAACGAGCCGGTCCTGCTGGTGGCGGGTGGCTGCTTGATCGGTCTCACCCCCGAGTTCCGCTCGCTGGTCCTGCCGCCCGCGGTCGTCCTGCTGCTGTTCCTGCCACCCCTGCTCCACTGGGAGTCGCTCACCACCTCGCTCCGCGAGATCAGGACGAATCTGCGCGGCATCGTGCTGCTCGCGACCGGGCTGGTGCTGGCGACCGCCGTCGCCGTGGCCGGGGTGGGGCACGCGCTGGGCCTGTCCTGGCCGCTCGCCCTCGTCCTGGGTGCTGTCGTCGCCCCCACCGACGCCATCGCCGTGGGGGCGGTCGCCCGGCTCCTGCCCCGCCGGACCCGGACCATCCTGCGGGCGGAGAGCCTGATCAACGACGGCACCGCACTCGCCCTCTACGCGGTGGTCGTCGGGGTCGCCGTCCAGGGACGGGCGGTCACCTGGTCGGGGACCGCGGCACGCTTCCTGGCGGCCTACGCGGGCGGTGTCGCGATCGGCGCCGCCTGCGCCGGCGTAGTCGTGGTCCTGCGCGGGCTGTTGCACGACCGCTTGCTGGAGAGCGCCCTGTCCGTGCTCACCCCGTTCGCCGCCTACCTGCCCGCGCAGGTCCTGGGCGTCTCCGGGGTCCTGGCGGTGGTCACTTGCGGTCTCGTCCTCAGCCAGGCGGGCCCGAGGGTGATGAGCGCGGGCGCCAGAGTGCAGATCACCGACTTCTGGGAGGTGAGCACGTTCCTCCTCAACAGCGCCCTGTTCGTCCTGGTGGGCATCCAGACGCCCGCCATCGTGAGCGCGATCGGCGCCGACTCCCTGGGACACGCCGTGGTCACCGCGTCGCTCGTCGGCGGTGTCGTGATCGCCACCCGCCTGCTGTGGCTCTACTCGGTGCCCTATCTCCTGCGCGCCGTCGACCGCCGCCCGGTGCAGCGCACGCTGCGCTCCGGCGCCAGGGAAAGGTTCCCGGTCGCCTGGAGCGGGGTGCGCGGAGCCGTTTCGCTGGCGGCCGCCCTCGGTGTCCCGGCCACCACGGCCGCGGGCCGGCCGTTGGAGGGACACGGCCTGCTGGTGTTCACCGCCGTCGCCGTCATCCTGGTCACGCTGGTCGTCCAGGGCACGACCATGCCCGCGGTGGTCCGCTGGGCCGGACTGCGCGGCGATCCCGACGAGTCCACCGAGGAACGCCGCGCCCATCGCCGGATCGTCGACGCCGCGCTGGCGGCCCTTCCCGACCACGCCGACCGCCTGGACACGCCACCGGAGACCACGGACGCCATCCGCAGCGAGCTGCGCCAGTTCGCGGCCGAGGACGCGGGACTGGCCGACGCAGGGCCCGGCGTACGGAGTGGGCTCGAACTGCGCCGCTCCCTGATCGGCGTCAAACGCGGCGCCCTGATCCGCCTGCGCGACCAGCGGGTCATCGACGACATCGTCCTGCGCCGGCTCCAATTGGTCCTGGACAGCGAGGAGATCAGGATCGACCTGGCCCTGCGTACCGCCGTCGACCGGCCGCCCGTACCACCACGAGCCACGGACCGGCCACCGACACCACCACAGGCCACCGACCGGCAGCCCGCACCACCACCGGCCGCCGAGCGCTCGTCCCTACGTCCACCTGCCGACGGCACAAGCGACTGAGCCCGAGTCATACGGCCTTGACGACGATGCCGGTGTCTTCGAGCGCGGCGATCTCGTCGACGGGGGCCGCGGTGTCGGTGACAAGGGTGTGCAGCAGGGTGGCGGGGCCGACGTGGGCGTACGCGGTGTGGCCGAGCTTGCTGCCGTCGGCGGCCACGATGATGCGGCGCGCGCCGGCGATGCTTGCCTTCTTCACGGCCGCGTCGTCGAGGTCGTAGGCGGTCAGTCCCTCGGCCGCGCTCAGACCGCAGCAGCCCATGACGGCGGTGTCGAAGCGCAGCGCCGCCAGGGACGCGAGGGTGAGGGGGCCGGTGAGGGCTCCCTCGGCGGCCCGGGGCTGTCCGCCGGGCACCACCAGCGTGGCCGGGCCCGGGCCCTCGCCGAATACCTGGACGGCCTGCAACGACAGGGGCATCACCGTGACCGGCCGTCGGCGCAGCAGGTGGGCGACCTCCAGGCAGGTGGTGCCGCTGTCGAGGAGGACGGTCTCGCCGTCGGCGATGAGCGAGGACACCTCGGCAGCGATACGGCGTTTGGCGTCGACGGAGTCGTGGGCGCGCAGCGCGAAGGGCGGCTCCTCGCCCCTGAGCAGCAGGGTGCGCGCCCCGCCGCGGACCCGCTCCAGGACGCCGTGCGCGGCCAGCGCGTCGAGGTCGCGCCGGATGGTCATCTCGGAGGCGCCGGTCAGTTCGACGAGCTCCTGGACCGTGATCCTCCCCGACTCCCTGACGGCCTGCGCGATCATCCCGTGCCGGTCTGCGTTGCTCATACCGCGATTGAACACCCCACCAAACGAACATGCAATGTGTGCGAAGTGCCAGTATTCAACCATGCTGGATGTTCGTTACGGTCGTAGGCATGAGTCATCCGCTGCGTGCCGCCCGAGTGGCGACCTTCGTCTACTTCAGCCTGTGCGGCACCCTGATGGGCACCTGGGTGGTGAACATCCCCGCCATCGAGGAGCGCGTGGGCATCAGCCACGCGACGCTCGGGGCGCTGCTGGTGCTGCTGGGGCTGGGCGCCTTCATCGGGATGCAGGTGGCCGGGAGCCTGACCGACCGCCTCGGGGCGCGCACGGTCGTCCCCGCCACCGCCGTGCTGTGCAGCGCGGCCCTGGTCCTGCCCGGCCTGCCCCGCGAACCGTGGACGCTGGGAGCCGCCCTCCTGGTCTTCGGCTTCTGCAACGGCTGCCTGGACGTGAGCATGAACGCCCACGCCGTGCATGTGGAGAAGGCGTACGGCCGCCCCGTCATGTCGGCCTTCCACGCCACGTTCTCGGTCGGCGGCGTCCTCGCCGCACTCGTCGGAGCGGCCACGGCGAGCGCCGGCCTGAGCCCGGCGGCGGGCATGGGCGCCATGGGAGCCCTGGGCATCGCGGTCGCCCTGGTGTCGGCACGCGCCCTGCTGCCGGCCGTTCCCGTCGCTGAAGCCACCGAGTCCGCGGGGGAGGCCGAGCAGGCGCCGGTCACCGGGCGCCGCGGTACCAGCAGGCGCATCTGGATCCTCGCCGCCCTGGCGCTGCTGGTCATGCTGTGCGAAGGAGCCGCCAACGACTGGAGCGCGCTGCACCTCAAGGACGTCCTCGGCGCGCCCGCGAGCACCGCCGCCTTCGCCTACGGCACCTTCGCCGCGACCATGACCATCGGCCGGCTGCTCGCCGACCGCCTCGTCGCCCGGTTCGGGTCCATGGCGATCCTGAGGTACGGCGCGGCGACGGCTGCCGTCGGCATCACGATCGTGACCGTCTCCCCGTGGATCTGGGCCGCGTTCGCGGGGTGGGGGCTGTTCGGTCTGGGGCTGTCCGGCTGCGTCCCGCAGCTGTTCAGCGCGGCTGGGCACGCCGATTCCGCCGCCGCGGGGGCCAATGTCTCCCGGGTCGCCGGGCTCGGTTACGTCGGCATGCTCGCGGGCCCGGCCGTCATCGGCTGGCTGACCCACTTCGTCGCCCTGAACCACGCCTTCGTCCTGCTGATCCTGCTGTGCGCGACCACCGCCGTGGCCGCCAGGGTCCTGCGCACCGGATCCGACCGCCCGCGCGAGATGGCACACAGCAACCCCTGACCGCCAGTACGGCAACCCCTGACCGTCTGTGCGGCACGGCTCACTCCGTGCCGCACAGGCTCCTCCTCCTCCCGCCCGGCCGCCAGAACCCGGAGGAACCCTCCACCATGCCCACCGACCGAGCCGACCGCGGCATCGTCCTGTTCGACCTCTTCGGGGTCGTCGCCCGCCACCAACGCCCCGGCGCCCTGGGAAAGATGGCCGCCCGCTGTCACACACCCACCGACGCCTTCACCGAGGCCTACTGGGCCTGCCGCCCGCCCTACGACGCCGGCCGCCAGTCCGCGCCCGAGTACTGGACCGCCGTACTGCGCTGGCTGTCCCGGTCCGTCGACGCCGACACGATCGAGGACCTGCGCCTCACCGACATCGACAGCTGGTCGCGCGTCGACGACCGGATGGTCGCCTACGTCCGTTCCCTGCGCGGCGTCGCCGAGGTCGCCCTGCTGTCCAACATCCCCTCGGACCACGCGGACGCCTTCCTCGCCGCGCAGCCCTGGCTGCGTGAACTGGACCACCTCGCCTTCTCCGGGAAGATCGGAGCGGCGAAGCCGGACCCGGCGGCCTTCCGGCACTGCGTCGTCGCCATGGGGGCCGCACCGAACGACTTCCTCTTCGTCGACGACCGCGAGGAGAACGTACGTGCCGCGCAGGCCATGGGGATGAACGGCCATGTCTTCACCGGCCGCGACGGACTGGCAGCCGTCGTCGACACCTGGCTGCCGACTCGACACCCGCGTCCCCGGGGCAAATACGCTCGACGCCCGAGCGGCGCACGGGGTGCACTGGGGGAATGACGACACCTCAGGAAGAGCTGCTCCCCGCCACCCGTCGGGCGCTGCTGCACCGGATCGCCGTGGCCCAGGCCGAAGGGCGTACGCCGTCGCTGGTCGCGGCGGTGGTACGGGACGGGCGGGCCGTGTGGCACGGGGCGCGGACCTCGGTGGACGGACACGGTCCCGACGAGAACGTGCAGTACCGGATCGGCTCGATCACCAAGACCTTCACCGCCGTTCTGGTGCTGCGGCTGCGCGACGAGGGACTGCTCGACCTCGGTGACCCGGTGGAGAAGCATCTGCCGGGCACCGGCGTGGGGGAGGCCACCGTCGCCGACCTCCTCGCGCACACGGGCGGGCTGGCCGCCGAGTCGCCCGCGCCCTGGTGGGAGCGGACTCCGGGCTCGCTGCGCCCCGAACTCGCCGACGTCCTGGGAGATCAGCCCCTCCTGCATCCGGTGGGCCGCCGCTTCCACTACTCCAACCCGGGCTACACCGTGCTGGGCACGCTCGTCGAGAAGCTGCGCGACGCTCCCTGGGAGGAGGTGCTGCGGCGGGAAGTGCTCGAACCCCTGGGTCTGGACCGCACGAGTGGCCGTCCGAAGGCGCCTCACGCGGGCGGCTGGGCCGTGCACCCGTGGGCCGACGTCATGCTGCCGGAGCCCGCCGAGGACCTCGGACGCATGGCCCCGGCCGGACAACTCTGGTCCACCACCGGCGACTTGGCGCGGTTCGCGATCTTCCTGACGCAGGGGGACGACCGGGTCCTGAGCGCCGAGACCGTACGGGAGATGCGTGTACCGGCGGCGCCGGGCGAGGCAGCGGACGTCGCGGACGGCGTCTCGTACGGACTCGGGCTGCAGATCCAGCAGCGTCACGGTCGGCTGCTGATCGGTCACTCCGGCTCCCTGCCGGGCTTTCTGGCGAACCTCAGCATCAGCGTCAAGGACGACGTCGCCGCGGTGGTGCTGGCCAACTGCACCTCCGGACCCCTGCTGGCCACGGTCGGCGCCGACCTCGTGCGCATCGTCGCCGAGGCCGAGCCCCGCATCCCCGCCCCCTGGCGACCGCTGCCCGAAGTGGACGCGTCCGTACTGGAGTTGGCGGGCCCGTGGTACTGGGGAACGCACGCATTCGCCCTCCGGCTGACGGCCGCCGGTGGGGTCTCCCTGGAGCCCCTGTCCGGCAGTGGCCGCCGGTCCCGCTTCCGGGCCAACGCCGACGGCACCTGGACCGGACTGGAGGGCTACTACGCCGGAGAGCTCCTGAAGGCCGTACGACGGCCCGACGGGACCGTGAGCCATCTGGACCTCGGGTCGTTCGTGTTCACGCGTCAGCCGTACGACAAGGGCGCTTCCGTGCCGGGCGGAGTCGACCCGGAGGGCTGGCGGGGCATCGGATAGCCGACGCGGTGCCGGCCGGGTGTCGTGTTTCACGTGAAACACGACACCC
>NZ_JBSFLV010000097.1:0-36447 GCF_053599215.1 Streptomyces sp. NPDC001002
GACGCGGGCTGGTACCCGCACGGTCACCAGGAGCCCCAAGACTCTTCGGCGCCGGGCCCTCCCCCGCAACCCCCGTATGCGGTGGCTTTACCCCCGTATCCCTATTCCGTGGCGATCGCGTTCAGGACGTTCATCCGGCCCGCCCGGAACGCCGGGATCAGGGCGGCGATCAGGCCCACGAAGGCCGAGCCGAGGAAGACCGCGATGATCGTCGGCCAGGGGATGTCGAGGACCTTGAGGCCCTCCAGGGCGAGGAGTTTCTGGGCGGTGGCGCCCCAGCCCATACCCAGGCCGAGGCCCAGCAGGGCACCGAAGAGGGCGATGACGACCGACTCCAGGCGGATCATGCGGCGCAGCTGGCGGCGCGAGAGGCCGATGGCCCGCATCAGGCCGATCTCGCGGGTCCGCTCGACCACCGAGAGGGCCAGGGTGTTCACGACACCGAGGATCGCGACGATGATCGCGAGGGCCAGCAGGCCGTAGATCATGTTCAGGAGCTGCCCGATCTGGTCCTTCAGCGCCTGCTTGTAGTCGGTCTGGTCGCGCACCTTGTACTGCGGGTAGTCGTGCATCGCCGACTTCAGCGACGTGTACGCGGCGTCCTGCTGTCCGTCCTTGGCGGTGGCGAAGACCAGGCTGTCGAGCGGCATCTTGTCGGCCGGCACGTACTTGGCGAGCGTGGCGATCGACATGTACTTGGAGCCCGCGTCGATCAGACCGTCGTTGCTGGTGATGGCCCGGACCGTCAGGCTGGCGGTGGCGCCGTCCTTGAAGGCCATCTTGATCTTCGAGCCGAGGTGGATGTCGTGCGCCTTGGCGAACTTCTCGTGCACCGACATCGAGTCCGGGAGGTAGGCGTCCTTCAGCTTGCCCGCGACCGTCTTGACGCGCAGGTCCTCCGCGTACGTCGGCGAGGCCGCCGTGACGTCGGTGTTCTTGAGCGTCTTGCCGTCCGGGGTCGTGTAGTCGGCCTCGGCCTCCTTGTACTCGCTGACCCGCGCAAGACCCGGCGTGTCCTTGACGGCCTTCACGGCCTGCGGGGTGATCAGCTGCCCGCTGTCGCTCTGGATGATGAAGTCCGTGCCGACCGTCTTGTCGAGCTGGTCCGAGGCCGAGGCCACCATCGAGGAGCCGACCACCGAGAGGCAGGCGACCAGCGCGAGGCCGATCATCAGGGCGGCGCCCGTGGCCCCCGTACGGCGCGGGTTGCGCAGCGCGTTGCGCTCTGCCATCCGCCCGACCGGTCCGAAGATCCGCAGCAGCACGGCGCCCAGCACCCGCACCATGCCGCCGACCAGCAGCGGGCCGATGACGACGAAGCCGATCAGGGTCAGCACCACACCCAGGCCCAGCCAGAGCGAACCCTCGCTCGCCTTGTTCGCGGACGCGGCCACGTAGAGGCTGTAGCCGCCCCCACCGGTCAGCAGCAGACCCAGCACGGCCCGGATCCAGCCGGCCTTGGCGTCGGCCGGAGCGCCGGCGTCGCGCAGCGCGGCCATCGGGGAGACCTTGCCGGCCCGGCGGGCGGGCAGATACGCGGCGAAGACGGTGACGACGACACCCAGCAGGAGACCGATCGTCGGAGTCGTCCAGGCGACGGTCAGATCGCTGGTCGAGAGCTGGATCCCGAGCTTGCCCATGAGCTTCATCAGGCCGACCGCGATGCCGACGCCCGCGCCGACGCCGAGGATCGAGCCGAAGACGCCCAGCAGCAGCGCCTCCACCAGAACCGACCGGTTGACCTGCCCGCGGCTGGAGCCGACGGCCCGCATCAGGCCGATCTCACGGGTGCGCTGGGCGACCAGCATCGAGAAGGTGTTGATGATCAAGAAGATGCCGACGAGGAAGGCGATCCCGGCGAAGCCGAGCATCGCGTACTTCATGACGTTCATGAAGGACTCGACGTCCTTCTGGTTGGCGTCGGCGGTCTCCTTGGCGGTCTGCACCTTGTAGGCGCCGCCGAGTTCGGCGGTCACGTTCTGCTTGAGCTGCGCGTCGGTGACACCGGACGCGGCCGTGACGTTGACGTTGGTGTACACGTTCGGCTCGCCGACCAGCGTCGACTGCGCGGTCTTCGTGTCGAGGTAGAAGATCGCCGCGCCGGGGTTGGTGATCTGGAAGTCGGCGATGCCGGAGATCTTCGCCTTGAAGTTGCCGATCGCGCTGATCACGCCGATCTCGTCACCGAGCTTGAGGTGGTGCTTGTCGGCGGTGTCGGCGTCGACCATGACCTGGTCGGAGCCCTTCGGCGCCGCGCCCTCGGTGATCTTCATGGTGCGGGCGTCGTTGCTGTTCCAGCTGCCGACGATGGTCGGGGCGCCGCTGGAGGGCGAGAGGTTGTCCTTCTTGTCGTCGACGACGGTGACGGAGGTGGAGAAGACCGTCCCCTCGGCCGACTTGACGCCGTCGGCCGCCTTCACCTTGTCGAGCACGGAGGCCGGCATCACCGGCGGCTTGCCGTTGCCGGAGGTCGTCTCCCCGCTGTCCGAGGCGCCCTTGGCGCTGACGGTGACATCGGAGGAGGTGGCCGCGAACAGCTTGTCGAAGGTCGTGTTCATCGTGTCGGTGAACACGAGCGTCCCGCACACGAACGCGACCGACAGCAGCACGGCGACCGCCGAGAGGGCCATCCGGCCCTTGTGCGCGAAGAAGTTGCGCATCGAGGTCTTGAGCACGGTCATGACGTACGCCCCCGGGCGTCGAAGTCCTTCATGCGGTCCAGGACGGCCTCGGCGGTCGGCTTGTACATCTCGTCGACGATCCGGCCGTCGGCGAGGTACAGCACGCGGTCCGCGTAGGAGGCGGCGACCGGGTCGTGCGTGACGATGACGATGGTCTGGCCGAGCTCGTCGACGGAGCGGCGCAGGAAGCCCAACACCTCTGCTCCCGCACGGGAGTCGAGGTTTCCGGTCGGCTCGTCGCCGAAGATGATCTCGGGGCGGGCGGCCAGGGCGCGGGCCACGGCGACGCGTTGCTGCTGACCGCCGGAGAGCTGCGAGGGGCGGTGCTTGAGCCGGTCGCTCAGACCCACGGTGTCGACGACCTGCGCCAGCCACCCCTTGTCGGGCTTGCGGCCCGCGATGTCCATCGGGAGCGTGATGTTCTCGATCGCGTTCAGCGTCGGCAGCAGGTTGAAGGCCTGGAAGATGAACCCGATCCGGTCCCGGCGCAGCTGCGTGAGCTTCTTGTCCTTCAGCCCGGTGATCTCGGTCTCGTCGAGGTAGATCTGCCCGCCGGTGACGTTGTCGAGCCCGGCGAGGCAGTGCATCAGCGTGGACTTGCCGGACCCCGAGGGGCCCATGATCGCGGTGAACTGTCCCCGCGCGATGTCCACGTCGACGTGGTCGAGAGCGACGACCCGGGTCTCCCCGGACCCGTACGCCTTGACGACCTGGCGAGCCCTGGCGGCAACGGCCGTACGCCCTCCAGTGCCCCCGTGCCTGGGAATGGTTACGGCCGAAGTCATGGCATTTCTCCTATGTCGGTCATGAAGGTGACGCACGTGTGCCGCGTCGGTTCGGTCCTGCCGGTGGCGCCCGGCTCGGTCCCGCCGGTCCTGCGTTGTGCTGACGTCGATGAGTCTGTCGTCGAAGAGGGGTCCGGCGCGCTGGTGCCCAGCACCCTCTTCTACGGGGGAAAACCCCACCCCCGCCGGTTCGGTGAACCACCCCACCACCACTCCGGCACCGCTCCCCAGCGGCATAAAGCCAGGTTAAGGACGCGCGGAGCCGGTCTCCTCCTCCACGGGTACGAACCGTCCCTTGTCCGTTGTACGGAGGAACCCCTAGGGGCAGTCCACCGCCGGGTGGAGTCGATCTAGGGGTTCGGTCCACCCACCGGTCCGCCCGACCTTGCACCCTCCCGCGACGTCAGGGTCAAGTGGGAAGCTGTCCGACGGCAGATAGATGCAAGGGGAAAGGAATCACGTGGACCAGGGGGACACAGACATACGGGCGTCGGTGGCCGGCCGACCCGCACCGGACACCCGCCGCCGAGGCGCCGTCGTCGCCGCGCTGATGCTCGCCATGGCCCTCGCGGCCCTCGACTCCACGATCGTCTCGACCGCCGTCCCGCAGATCGTCGGCGACCTCGGCGGCTTCTCCTACTTCTCCTGGCTCTTCTCCGGCTATCTGCTCGCCGTGACGGTGACGCTCCCGGTCTACGGCAAGCTCTCGGACACCTTCGGCCGCAAGCCGGTGCTGATCGTGGGCGCGGCCCTCTTCCTGCTCGGTTCGCTGCTGTGCGCGGTGGCCTGGAACATGCCCGCGCTGATCGCGTTCCGCATCGTCCAGGGCCTGGGCGGCGGGGCGTTGCAGGGCACGGTCCAGACGCTGGCCGCCGACCTCTACCCGCTCAAGGACCGCCCCAAGATCCAGTCCAAGCTCTCCACGGTCTGGGCGGTGTCGGCGGTCGCGGGCCCCGGCATCGGCGGACTGCTCGCGGCCTACGCCGGCTGGCGCTGGATCTTCCTGGTCAACCTCCCTGTCGGCGCGGTGGCGTTGTGGCTGATCGTCCGCTATCTGCACGAGCCCGCACGGGAGTTGGTCCGGCGCCCACGTGTGGACTGGGCGGGCGCGCTGGCGGTGTTCGCGTGCGGCGGCGTCCTGATCACGGCGCTGGTGCAGGGCGGGGTGGCCTGGCCGTGGCTGTCGGCGCCGTCAATGGCCTTGTTCGGTACGGGACTTGCGCTGGTCGCCGTCGTGGTCCTGGTCGAGCGCCGGGCGGCCGAGCCGATCATCCCCGGGTGGGTGTGGCGGCGGCGCACGATCGCGGCGGTCAATCTCGCCCTGGGCGCACTGGGGTTGCTCATGGTCGCGCCGACCGTGTTCCTGCCGACGTACGCGCAGTCGGTGCTCGGTCTCGCGCCGGTGGCCGCCGGATTCGTGCTGTCCGTCTGGACGTTGACCTGGCCGGTGTCGGCGGCGCTGAGCCAGCACGTGTACCGGCGGATCGGTTTCCGCAACACCGCGATGATCGGCATCGGCACGGCGACGCTGATCCTGTTCGCGTTCCCCTTCCTCCCCTACCCGGGCTCGGCCTGGCAGCCGACCCTCCTGATGCTCCTGCTCGGCGCGGCCCTGGGTCTGTTCCAACTCCCGCTGATCGTCGGCGTCCAGTCGACCGTCGGCTGGTCGGAGCGCGGCACGACGACTGCCTCGGTGCTCTTCTGCCGGCAGACCGGCCAGACCATCGGCGCCTCGGTCTTCGGCGCGATCGCCAACGGGGTCCTGGCCGCACGGCTCGGCGGCGCGAGCGACCTCGACTCGGTGACGCGGGGCCTGGACGCGGGCGCGGTCCCGGAGGCGACGCGCCGGGCGGTCGCGGACGCGGTGCACGCGGTGTATCTGGGCGCGGGGGGTGCGGCGGCACTCGCGTTCCTGGTGCTGCTGTTCATGGCGCCGAGGCGTTTTCCGGTGCTGAAGGAGTGAGGGTCCGGCGCGGAATACGCGGACGGATACGGAGGGCGTGTAAAGGTCTCGGGGTACCCAAAGGTATGAGTTAACGCGGGTAACACCGCAGGTCAGCGAAGTAAGCGCGTACCGACCAATCAGTTTGGCGAAACCCTCGCGCAGCACCGTACCGACGAGTAGCGTGCGTGGCTCCGCTCGCTCCCAACCCCCTTTCCCCTCCCCACCCACCTCCCTGCGGTCCGCCGCCACGGATCCGACCCATGCAAGGAGACCGGGATGTCCTACGACGCGTCCCCGTCCTACGACGCCACGTACCCCTGGCAACCGCCCCTCGACCCGCCCGAACCGGCCAGGCGGCGCCGCCCCGAGCGTCCGCCGCTCGGGCACCACAGTGATCTGCGGGTGCTGCGCAGCGCGTACCGCTGGCAGCGGCGCACCGCGAGTCTGGCCGCGCTCGGCTACTTCACGCTCTTCCTGATCCTGTCGGCCTTCGCGCCCGGGGTCATGACGAGCACCGTCACCGACGGCCTGCCGACCGGACTGCTGCTCGCGCTGCTCCAGATCCCGGTGACCTGGCTGGCGATCGTGCTGTACGAGCGCACGGCCCGCCGCTACGTCGACCCCATCGCGGACCGCATCCGCAAGGAGTCCGCGCTGGACGCCAAGCGGGAGGCGGCCCGATGACCGACGGTTTCAGCGGGAACGCGCAGGCCATGTCCCTGGTCGCGTTCACCGCCATCGCCACGATCACGCTGCTGCTGTGCGTGATGACCGGCCCCGACCGCGACGACCTCGACGAGTTCTACACCGGCTACGGCTCCCTCTCCCCGCTGCGCAACGGCCTCGCGATCGCCGGCGACTACATCTCCGCGGCGAGCGTCCTCGGCACCGGCGGTGTCATCGCGCTCTGCGGCTACGACGGGATCGTGCTGGCCCTCAGCACCGCCCTCTCGCTGATGCTGCTGATGTTCCTGCTGGCCGAACCCCTGCGGAACGCGGGGCGGTTCACGATGGGCGACGCGCTCGCGCGGCGGATGCCGGGGCGGGGTGTGCGGATGACGGCGTGCGTGGTGACGATCGCCGCGCTGCTGCCGCTGATGCTGGTCCAACTCGCGGGCACGGGACAGCTGTTGGCCTTCATCCTCGGCTTCTCCGGGGACTCCCTGAAGACCGCCTGCATCATCGGGCTGGGTGCGCTGATGATCAGTTACGCGGCGATCGGCGGGATGAAGGGCACCGCACTCATCCAGATCCTGAAGATCGTGATGCTGCTCGGGTCCGGGGCCGTGATCGCCGTACTCGTCCTGCAGCGGTTCGACTGGAACCCCGGCACGCTCTTCGACGCGGCGGCCGCGCAGAGCGGGGTGGGCTCGTCGTTCCTGCACTCCGGGCTCCAGTTCGCGGGTGGTCCCGAGCCCCGACTGGACATGATCGTCTCGCAGTTGACGGTCGTCCTGGGCGGTGGCGTGCTGCCGCACATCACCATGCGCATGTACACCGCCTCCAGCGCGCGGCAGGTGCGGCGGTCGATGTCGTGGGCGGTGTCGGCGGTGGTGCTGTTCGTGCTCGTCGTCACGGTGGTCGGGTTCGGTGCGACGGCGCTGATCGGGCGCGCGGCGATCGCTCAGGCGGACCCGCAGGGCAACACGGCCTATCTGCTGGGCTCGCGGGCGGCCTTCGGCCCGGACGTCTCCACCGCGGAAACGTTCCTCTTCACCACGGTCACCACGGCGATCTTCCTGACCCTCCTCGCCTCGGTCGCCGGCATGATCCTCGCCTGCGCCAACTCCCTGGCCCACGACGTGTTCGCGGCGCGCGCACGGGAGATGACGGCGCGCCGGGAGATGACGCTGGCCCGGATGTCGGCGCTGGCGGTGGGGGTCCCGGCGATTCTGCTGGCCACGCTGGTCCAACACCGCAGCCTGCAGCCCCTGGTGACCCTCTCCTTCTGCCTCGGCGCCTCCGCGATCGCCCCCGCCCTGGTCTACAGCCTCTTCTGGCGCCGCTACACCCGAACGGGCCTGCTCTGCACCCTGATCGGCGGCACCACGGCGGTCCTCCTCCTGATGCCGACCACCAACCTCGTCTCGGGCAGCCCCACTTCGGCGTTCCCGGAATTCGACATCAACTGGTTCCCGTTCACCACAACAGGCCTCGTCACCATCCCCCTCGGCTTCGCCTTCGGCTGGCTGGGCTCGGTACTGTCCGGCCGCCGCACATCGGAGGAGGAACGCCGGCAGTACGAGTCGGTGGAGGGGTGGATTCTGGCGGGGGCTGTGCGTAGGGGTGGGTGACGGGGGTCGGTTACGAGGGGTGCGGCAGGTCCCGGTCGCCCCGATCCGGCGGTCGAGGCGAGACGCCCGGCCGGGCGGGGCGCCAGTCAGGGCGCCGGAAGTCGGCCGGGGGCGCGCGGTGTCGACCGGCGCGCGTCACGTCGGCCCGGAGCGGAGGACGTCAGGACGCGGCCCGCTCGTGGTGCCGGGGGCTGTGGCGCGCTCAGGGCGCCGGGGACCGAGGCGCGCTCAGGGCGCCGGGGACCGAGGCGTGCTCATGGTGCCGGGGCACCACCCGCACCCGGCACCACCCCCTCCCCCTCCCGTCACTCCCCCGATGCCGAACCCGTCAATGCCGTGAGGCTGCTGCGTACGTAGTCCATCTGGGCCTGTACGTCGTCCCAGCGTTCGCCGTGTTCGCGCAGGACGCGTTCCGTCTCGCGGGCGGTGCGTTCCTCGCGGGCGCGGGCTTCGGCGAGGATCTCGGCGGCGCGGGCGTGAGCCTCTTCCTGGCCGCGGCGGGCGGACTCCTCGGCCTCCGCGAACGCGCGCTTCGCCTCGGAGAGCGACTCCTCCGCGCGTGCCACCCGTTCGGCCTCGCGGGCGTCCAGACCGGCCTCGCGCTCGGCCGCCTCGCGCTCCGCCCCGGCCCACCGCTCGTCCTGCTCCTTGGTCAGCTCGGCGAGCATTCCGGCGGTGCGCTGGCGCACTTCGCGGAGCGCGGCGAGGGCCTCACCACGCCCCTCCTTCACGTCCCGCCGGGCGGAGATCCGGATCTCGTCGGCCTCGGCCTGTGCGGCGAGCAGACGGTGGCGGGCCCGATCGTCCGCCTCAGCGCGTACGTCATCGGCGTGCGCCCTGGCCGCGTCGTGCACGCCGGTCGCGTACTCCTGCGCCGCGTCCATCAGGCGCCGCGCCTCCTCACGCGCCCCCTCCCGTACGGCCGCGCCCTCCTCCTGCCCGAGCTCGAACAGCCGCCGCGCGCGCTCCCCGAGGGTCTCGTAGGTCTGCGGCGCGAGCTGTGCCACGGTCTCCCGCAGCCGGGCCGTCTCCTCCTCCATCTCCCGGGCGAGCACGGTGAGGCGGGCGGCCCGCTCCCACGCCGCGTCCCGGTCGCGGGAGATCGCGACCGCGTACGCGTCGACCTGTTCGGGGCGGTAACCGCGCCCTCGTACGGCCACGAAACCGTGGGTCGGGACCGCTGCGCTGCTCATCGTGGAACCCCTCTCCGCCGAACGGACGCGAAATGATGATTTCCCGCACATCCTGAGGTATCGGACGGAAGTGTTCATAACGCGACACTCCGCGTACAGGTCACGGTCATCACGCGTCCGTACCCGAACAGGAACAAGAAGGGGTACGGGGTGGGATGGGGGAACGCGAAAGGGCCGGGTCGGTCACATCGACCTACCCGGCCCCTCGGCCTCGTTCAGTGGTGGCGGTGGCGGTGCCTCACAGCAGGCCGTCCCACATCTGCTCCAGCAGGACCGACCACCAGCTCTCCGGCGATCCGAGCGACGCCGGGTCGAGGGAGGCCAGCTGGGCCTGGAAGTCGACGGTCCAACGGCCCGCCTGCTCCTGGTTCAGCCCGTACCGCAGCCGCCACATCCGCCCGAGCAGCCCGAGGCACCGCTGGAACTCGGGCAGGCCCGTGTTCACGAACTGCGGTGGCACGGACGCCCCGCCGGGCCCCGCCTCCACGGGGATCGCCACGATGTTGGCCGTCCCGTACTGCACACAGATCGCCTTGCCGAAGTCGCTGCCCATCACGAGGTACGACCCCGCGTCCGGCGCCGGCCGCACCCCGCGCTCCTGCGCCAGCTCGGCCAGCGTCGGCACCGGCCGCCCCGGCTGGGCCTGCGCCCAGAAGAAGGGACCCAGGTCCATCGGCAGCCCCGCCGCGACCAACGAGTGCGCCACGACCGGCGGTACGCCCTGCCGGGACACGGCCGCCTGCTCGAACCGGAAGACTCCCGGCCCGAACGCCGCCGCCAGCTCCTGCGCGATCGCCTCCGGCGGGATCGGCGGCGCCGACTGCACCGGTGGCAACGGCGCCCGCACCGGCGCCGGGCGCGCGGGACCGTCGGCGACCTGATGCAACTCGCCCTGGTGGGCCAGCAGTTGGTGCATGCCCTGCTGCCGGCTCGCGTGATCCGTGCCGTACGGCGCGATGCTCGCGATCCGCGCCTGCGGCCACTGCTCCCGGATCATCCGCGCGCAGTACGCGCCCGGCAGCTCGCAGGACTCCAACTCCGTGTGCAGCTCCAGCACTTGGTCCGGCGGCACGTTCATACCGCGCAGCTCGTGGAAGATCTGCCACTCCGGGTGCGGGGTGCCCGGCGCCGAACGCCGGATCACCTGCTGCTCGGAGCCGTCCTGCGCGCGGTAGCGCAACACGGCCTGGTAGCCGGGGCCCACGGTCGGCTGCCCCTGCGGCTGCGGATACCCGTACGCCGGGGGCTGACCGGGCGCCTGCCCGGCCGGAGGCACCGGCGGCTGGGGCGCGCCCGGCGGCATGCCGAGTGCGCCGGGGGCCTGCGGCGGCGGAGGCACGCCGGGCCCGCCGACGGGCGGCGCCGACAACACGGTCTCCGCGTGGTGCACGGCACCTCGCGCGCCGCCTGCGGAGCCCTGCGGACCGGGCCCACCAGGCCCACCGGGCGTGCCGGGGGCGCCGGGCGGCTGGGGAGCACCCGGGAACGCGGGTGCGCCGGGGCCACCGGGGGCGCCTGGAGAACCAGGACCGCCTGGAGCGCCTGGAGACTGCGGCGCGCCCGGTGCGCCCGGTGCGCCCGGCATACCCGGGGCACCCGGCATACCCGGGGCACCCGAAACTCCTTGCCCGCCGGGCGAGTTCGGGGCACCAGGGGCGCCCGGAGGCTGCGGCGCACCCCCGCCGGGGCCCGACCGACCGGGGTCGGCGAACATCGTGGCGGCCTGGTGGACACCACCCGGCGGCGTACCACCGGGCGGGTTCGGCGCACCGGGCGGATGAGGGGCGCCCGGTGCCTGCGGCGCGCCGGGCGGATTGGACGCACCCGGACCCTGCGGAGCACCCGGACCCTCGGGACCGAGCGCCGACACCATCTGCGTCGGGACGTACCCACCGGCCGGCGCACCGGGCCCCGGCGCGGGCGGCGGAGGCGTACCCCCCGGCCGCGCGCCCGGCGCCCACCCGCCACCGCGCTCGGCGACATCACCCCGGGCGCGGTCGCGGGCCACTCCGTCGGCGAGATCACCGCCGCCGCCTTCGCGGGCGTCCTGGACGACTCGGCCGCCCTCGCCCTCGTGCGCAAGCGGGGTCTGGCCATGGCCGAGGCCGCCGCGATCACCGAGACCGGCATGTCGGCGCTGCTCGGCGGCGACCCCGACGTCTCCGTCGCGCACCTGGAGAAGCTGGGCCTGACCCCGGCGAACGTGAACGGCGCGGGCCAGATCGTCGCGGCCGGCACGCTGGAGCAGCTCGCCGTGCTGGCCGAGGACAAGCCCGAGGGCGTCCGCAAGGTCGTCCCGCTCAAGGTCGCCGGCGCCTTCCACACCCACCACATGGCCCCGGCCGTCGACGCGCTGGCCAAGGCCGCCGCCGACCTCGTACCGGGCGACCCGAAGCTCCCGTACGTCTCCAACAAGGACGGTCGTACGGTCGCCACCGGCGCCGAGATCCTTCAGCGGCTGGTCGGCCAGGTCGCCAACCCGGTCCGCTGGGACCTGTGCATGGAGACCTTCAAGGAGCTCGGCGTGACGGCCTTCGTCGAGGTGTGCCCCGGCGGCACCCTGACCGGCCTCGCCAAGCGCGCACTGCCCGGCGTGAAGACGCTGGCCCTCAAGACCCCGGACGACCTCGACGCGGCCCGCGAGCTCATCACCGAGCACGCCAACGCCTGAAGAAGGAGCCGTACGAACATGTCGAAGATCAAGCCGAGCAAGGGCGCACCGTACGCGCGCATCCTCGGTGTGGGCGGCTACCGGCCGGTGCGTGTGGTGCCGAACGAGGTGATCCTGGAGACGATCGACTCGTCCGACGAGTGGATCCGCTCGCGTTCGGGTATCGAGACCCGGCACTGGGCGAACGACGAGGAGACCGTCGCCGCGATGTCCATCGAGGCGTCCGGCAAGGCGATCGCCGACGCCGGGATCACCGCCGAGCAGATCGGCGGCGTGATCGTCTCGACCGTCTCGCACTTCAAGCAGACCCCGGCCGTGGCGACGGAGATCGCCGACAAGCTCGGTACCAACAAGGCCGCCGCGTTCGACATCTCGGCGGGCTGCGCCGGCTTCGGCTACGGCCTCACGCTCGCCAAGGGCATGGTCGTCGAGGGCAGCGCGGAGTACGTCCTCGTCATCGGCGTGGAGCGGCTGTCCGACCTGACCGACCTGGAGGACCGCGCGACGGCCTTCCTGTTCGGTGACGGCGCGGGCGCGGTCGTGGTCGGCCCCGCCACGGAACCGCACATCGGTCCGACCGTGTGGGGCTCCGAGGGCGACAAGTCCGAGACCATCAAGCAGACGGTGCCGTGGACGGACTACCGCGACGGCACGGTCGCCAAGTTCCCTGCGATCACGCAGGAGGGCCAGGCGGTGTTCCGCTGGGCCGTGTTCGAGATGGCGAAGGTCGCCCAGCAGGCGCTGGACGCGGCCGGAATCACCGCGGACGACCTGGACGTCTTCATTCCCCACCAGGCCAACGAGCGGATCATCGACTCGATGGTGAAGACACTGAAACTGCCGGAGCACGTCACGGTCGCGCGTGACGTACGCACCACCGGCAACACCTCGGCCGCCTCGATTCCGCTCGCGATGGAGCGGCTTCTGGCGACCGGTGAGGCGAAGAGCGGCGACACCGCGCTCGTCATCGGCTTCGGGGCGGGTCTCGTGTACGCCGCGACGGTCGTTACCCTCCCCTAGGCACTGCGTGCCGGATCTTCACCAACGATCCGGCACGGCACCACCGCCAAACCCTCTGGATCACAAAGAAGGAGCGCCTGACATGGCCGCCACTCAGGAAGAGATCGTCGCCGGTCTCGCCGACATCGTGAACGAGATCGCCGGCATCCCGGTTGAGGACGTCCAGCTGGACAAGTCCTTCACCGACGACCTGGACGTCGACTCGCTGTCCATGGTCGAGGTCGTCGTCGCCGCCGAAGAGCGCTTCGACGTCAAGATCCCGGACGAGGACGTCAAGAACCTCAAGACGGTCGGCGACGCGACCGACTACATCCTCAAGCACCAGGGCTGAGTCACCTCCTAGCCCCGACTGCATGGCCCCGCCACCCGGCGGTGGCGCCGCTGAATCCTCGTAATCGTTGGAGAAAGAATTCCCGTGAGCCCGACCAATCGCACCGTGGTCGTCACCGGTATCGGCGCAACCACACCGCTGGGTGGCGACGCAGCCTCGACCTGGGAGGGACTGGTCGCCGGACGTTCCGGCGTGAAGCCCCTGGAGCAGGAGTGGGCCGCCGAACAGGCGGTCCGTATCGCCGCGCCGGCCGCCGTGGACCCCTCCGAGGTCATCCCGCGCCCGCAGGCCCGCCGCCTGGACCGCTCGGCGCAGTTCGCGCTGATCGCGGCCAAGGAGGCGTGGGCCGACGCCGGTTTCACCGACAAGGCGGGCACGGACGAATCCGTCGACCCCGACCGGCTCGGCACGGTCATCGCCTCCGGCATCGGCGGCGTGACGACCCTGCTCGACCAGTACGACGTGCTGAAGGAGAAGGGCGTCCGCCGCGTCTCCCCGCACACCGTTCCCATGCTGATGCCGAACGGCCCGTCCGCCAACGTGGGTCTGCTCGTGGGCGCCCGCGCGGGCGTGCACACGCCGGTCTCCGCCTGCGCCTCGGGCGCCGAGGCCATCGGCTACGGCATCGAGATGATCCGCACCGGCCGCGCCGACGTCGTCGTCGCGGGTGGCACGGAGGCGGCCATCCACCCGCTGCCCATCGCCGCGTTCGGCAACATGATGGCGATGTCCAAGAACAACGACGACCCGCAGGGCGCTTCGCGTCCCTACGACACCGGCCGGGACGGCTTCGTCCTCGGCGAGGGCGCCGGCGTGATCGTCCTGGAGTCCGCCGAGCACGCCGCCAAGCGCGGTGCCCGCGTGTACGCCGAGGCGGTCGGCCAGGGCATCTCCGCCGACGGCCACGACATCGTGCAGCCCGAGCCGGAGGGGCGCGGCATCTCGCACGCCCTGCAGAACCTGCTCGACAACACCGACCTGGACCCGGCGGAGATCGTGCACGTGAACGCGCACGCGACCTCGACGCCGGCCGGTGACGTGGCCGAACTGAAGGCGCTGCGCAAGGTGTTCGGCGACGACGCGGACCACATGGCGGTCTCCGCGACCAAGTCGATGACCGGTCACCTGCTCGGCGGGGCCGGCGGTGTCGAGACGGTCGCGACCGTGCTCGCGCTGTACAACCGGCTCGCGCCGCCGACGATCAACGTCGAGAACCTCGACCCGGAGGCGGAGGCCAACGCGGACGTCGTCCGCGGCGAGGCGCGCAAGCTTCCTGTCGAGGGCCGTATCGCCGCGCTGAACGACTCGTTCGGGTTCGGCGGGCACAACGTGGTGCTGGCGTTCCGCACGGTCTGAGAATCGCCCGTACGCACTCTGGTACGTAACTGAAGGGCCCCCACCAACCGGTGGGGGCCCTTCAGCGTGTACGGAACTCAGACCACCTGGTGCAACCAGCGCACCGGCGCGCCCTCACCGGCATACCTGAACGGCTCCAACTCGTCGTCCCACGGCTTGCCGAGGAGCTTGGCGATCTCCGCCTCCAGGTCCGTCTCGCCCTGTTGGGAGCGGATCAGGGCCGCGCGCAGGCGGTCCTCCGGGATGAGGATGTCGCCGTGGATGCCGGTGACGGCGTGGAAGATGCCGAGTTCGGGGGTGCAGCTGTAGCGCTCGCCCTCGGCGGTGGCGCAGGGCTCGGCGGTGACCTCGAAGCGCAGCAGGTGCCAGCCGCGCAGCGCGGAGGCGAGTTTGGACGCCGTGCCGGGCTGGCCCTGCCAGGAGAACTCCGAGCGCCAGGTGCCGGGTGCGGCCGGTTGCCGGATCCAGTCGAGGTTTACGCGGGTGCCGAGCACGCCGGCTACGGCCCATTCGACGTGTGGGCACAGCGCGCGCGGCGCGGAGTGCACGTACAGAACTCCACGTGTCGTCACCGGGACCTCCGGGCTGAGCGGGACATCTTGCTGACTGGCGGGCGGTTGTGGCGGGCGGGCCACGTTGATGGCGAGGCTACCGTGCGGCGGCGCAAGGAGTGTGACGTACCGTCCGTCCTGGTGCCCACAAACGCCTGCCATTCACCCGGCAGGACGCCTGTACGGCGTGAACCGTTGCACGTCGCGTGGATCGGGAACTCTCGCGCGTTGTTATGGACGGAGACCGGTGGATGTCTGCCGGTGTGCGCCGACCGAGGGGATCATCGCCGATGCGGAAGCCCAGCCACCGCTCCCGGACCGTGCTGGCCGCCGTGACGGCGACCGTCCTGGGGGTCGCGGGCTGCGACGCGGCCGGCGGTAATTCCCCGGCGCCGGACGGCACGAAGGCGCAGAAGGCGAAGCCGTCGCCGACGCCGGCCTGGGACGTGAGTCCGGGCTCCGTCGCCGCCGTGGGCGACTCGATCACGCGCGGCTTCGACGCCTGTTCGGTGCTGGCGGACTGCCCGGAGGTGTCGTGGGCGACGGGCGACAGCGAGCAGGTGGACAGTCTCGCCGTACGGCTCCTCGGCCGCGCGAAGGCGGCCGAGCGGAGCTGGAACTACGCGGTGACCGGGGCCCGGATGGCCGACCTGTCCGGGCAGATGGCGCAGGCGGCCGTGAAGAAACCGCAGTTGGTGACGGTGATGGCGGGCGCGAACGACGCCTGCCGCTCCTCGGCCTCGGAGATGACCTCGGTGGCCGACTTCCGCACCGGCTTCGAGGACGCCCTCGGCACCCTGCGCACCCGACTGCCGAAGACACAGGTGTACGTGGCGAGCGTGCCGAACCTGAAGCGGCTGTGGTCCCAGGGCCGCACCAACCCCATGGGCAAGCAGGTGTGGAAGCTCGGCCTGTGCCCCTCGATGCTGGCCGACGCGGACGCGCTGGACTCGGCGGCCACCCTGCGCCGGGACACCGTGCAGAAGCGGGTCGAGGACTATAACCGGGTGCTCAAGGAGGTCTGCGCCAAGGACGAGCGGTGCCGGTTCGACGGCGGCGCGGTCTACGACTACCGGTTCGGCACCGACCAGTTGAGCCACTGGGACTGGTTCCACCCGAGTGTGAACGGCCAGGCCCGACTGGCGGAGATGGCCTACCGTGCCGTCGTCGCCAAAGAGGCGTGACTTAGGGTTCCGCCCATGAGCGAACAGTTCGGCACGCTTTCCGACGGCACCCCGGTGCACCGCTGGACCCTGGAGCGGTCCGGCGTCCGGGTGCGGATCCTCTCCTACGGCGGGATCGTGCAGTCGGTCGAGGTCCCCGACCGGGAGGGGCGGACCGGGAACGTGGTGCTCGGGTTCGCCGACCTGGACGGCTATCTCACGCATCCGGAGCCGTACCTCGGCGCCCTGGTCGGCCGGTACGCCAACCGGATCGCGGGCGGCCGCTTCCCGCTGGACGGCGTGACGTACGCGCTCGCGCAGAACACCCCGCCCAACTCCCTGCACGGCGGCGAGCGCGGCTTCGACAAGCGCGTGTGGGACGTGACACCGCTCGGCGGGAACGCGTTGCGGTTGAGCCGGGTCAGTCCGCATGGTGAGGAGGGGTTTCCGGGGCGGGTCGAGGTCTCGGCGACGTACACGCTCGACGACTCCGGCGCGCTGCGCATCGCCTACGAGGCGGTGACGGACGCGCCGACCGTGGTGAACCTGACGAACCACTCGTACTGGAACCTGGCCGGCGGCGGGAACGCGGGCGGTCATGAACTGCGGCTCGCCGCCTCCCGGTACACCCCCGTCGACGCCGATCTGATCCCGACCGGCGTGCTGGAAGAGGTCGCGGGTACGCGCTTCGACTTCCGGGAGGCGCGGAAGGTCGGGGCGGGCTACGACCACAACTTCGTGCTCGACGGCGGGGTGACGCCCGCTCCTCGCGAGGTCGGTGAGCTGTACGACCCGGCGTCCGGGCGCGTGCTGACCGTCTCGACGACCGAGCCCGGCCTCCAGCTGTACACCGCGGAGCACCTGCCCGAGCCCTTCTCCCCCGGCGACGCCGTCGCCCTGGAGACCCAGCACTTCCCCGACTCCCCCAACCGGCCCGACTTCCCGAGCACGGTGCTGCGGCCGGGCGAGGTGTACCGGTCGGAGACGGTGTACGGGTTCGGCGCCCGCTAGGACCGACGCCTGCTGAAGCCATCGGCGGGTCCCGAGAACCACTTCGCCCCGGTCCAGGGGTCAGGTCCCGGACCGGGGCAGCTCGTGGGGAGGCTCGTCCCGCCTCAGACGTTAATCGTCGCGGTGATCCTGCGGTCGGTGATCGAGCGGCCGACCTGGATCTCGTACGAACCCTTCACAAACGACCACCCGTTGGTCGTCTCGTCCCAGATCTCGAAGGCGCGGCGCGGGAGTTCGATGACGGCCTCGGTGATCTCGCCCGGTGCGGCCTCGACGCTCGCGAATCCGGCCAGCCAGCGGCCGGGGCGGTCGGCGGTGGGTTCGGCGGGAGCCAGGTAGAGCTGGACGACCTCGCGGCCGGGGCGGGTGCCGGAGTTGCGGACGCGGATGGTGGCGGTCGTGCCGTCCACGTCGACGGACTGATAGGTCCAGTCGGTGTAGCCGAGGCCGTGGCCGAAGGGGTACGAGGGGGTGCGGCCCTCCTTCTCCCAGGCGCGGTAGCCGATGAAGACGCCCTCGGTGTACGGGAGTTCGCCGTCGACGGGGGTGACCTGGGTGACCGGGGCGTCGGCCAGGGCGCCCCAGGTGGTGGGCAGCCGGCCGCCCGGCTCGTGCGTGCCGGTGAGGACGTCCGCGAGGGCCGCGCCGCCCTCCTGGCCGGGGAACCAGCTGAGCAGGACGGCGGACACCTCGTCGCGCCAGGGCAGTTCGACCGGGGAGCCGGAGTTGACGACCACGACGGTGTTCGGGTTGACGGCGGCGACGGCGCGGACCAGGTCGTCCTGGCGGCCGGGGAGCCGGAGGTCCTTGCGGTCGAAGCCCTCCGACTCGACGCGCTCGGTGGTGGCGACCACGACGACCGCGGTGTCGGCGGCGCGGGCCGACTCGACGGCCTCGGCGATCAGTTCGTCCTCGTCGCGCTGCGGTTCCTGGTGGGCGAGGGCGAACGCGACGACCTTGAAGGGGACGCCCTCGGGCAGCGAGAAGACGTGGGTGAGGGAGATCTCGACCGGTTCACCGGCCGCGAGTTCGGCCTGGGCGCGGGGCACCGGGGCGCCGAAGATCGCCTCGAAGGGGTCGGAGTCGTCGGCGGGGCGCTGGACGTCGTCGTAGTACGTGGTGCCGGCGACGGTGAGGGTGAAGGGGCCCATGCCCTTGATGCCGAAGGTGTGCGGGCCGCTGTCGCGCGGGGTGAAGGTGCCGGTCAACTCGACGGTGTGGAGGGCCTCGTGGGTGACGCCGACCGGGAGGTCCGAACCCATCCACTGGATATGGCCGTTGGGGACGGAACGGGTGCCGATGACCTCGCCCGCCGCGTCGCGGCAGATCGTGGTCAGCTCGAACCCCTTGTCGGCGACGGCGAGTTCGGTGGCGGGGTCGGCGCCGACGGCGTAGGTGAGGGTGCCGTCGGGGAGGGCGGCGGTGAGGCCGTCGAGCGGGGAGACGACATGGGCGGGGAAGACGGTGGCGGAGCCGCCGCCGAGGACGCGGGCGTCGCGGGCGGCGGCGCCGATGAGCGCGACCGTGCCGTTCGCCCGCAGCGGGAGGGCGTTGTTCTCGTTGCGGACGAGGACGAAGGAGCGGCGGGCGATCTCGCGGGCCAGCGCCTCGCCGTCGACGGGCTCGGGCGGTTCGGTGACGGCGGGCTCGGCGCCCTCCAGGATGCCGACGCGGGCGGCGAGCCGCAGGACGCGGCGGACGGCCTCGTCGACGGTGGCCTCCTCGACCTCGCCGTTGCGGACGGCCTTCGCCAGTGCCTCGCCGTACACGGTCCGCGGGCCCGGCATGGCGACGTCCAGACCGCCCTCGACGGCGGCGACCGTGTGGCGGGCGGCGCTCCAGTCGGAGACGTTGTAGCCGTCGAAGCCCCATTCGCCGCGCAGGACTTCGTTCACCAGATACCGGTGCTCGGTCATCGTCGTGCCGTTGACCGTGTTGTACGCGGTCATGATGCCCCACGGGTGGGCGTTCTCGACGATGTGCTCGAAGGGGGCCAGGTACAGCTCGCGCAGGGCGCGTTGCGAGACCAGGTTGTCGACGGTGAAGCGGTCGGTCTCGGCGTCGTTGGCGACGAAGTGCTTGACGGTGGTGCCGACACCGCCCGCCTGTACGCCGCCGACGTACGCGGCGCCGATCCGTCCCGTCAGGTACGGGTCCTCGCTGTACGCCTCGAAGTGCCGCCCGCCGAGCGGGGACCGGTGCAGGTTGACCGTGGGCGCGAGGAGCACGTGGACGCCCTTGCGGCGGGCCTCCTGGGCGAGCAGCGTGCCGGCCCGGCGGGCCAGCTCCGGGTCCCAGGTGGCCGCGAGGGCGGTCGGGGAGGGCAGGGCGACGGACGGGTCGTCGGCGCTCCAGCGCACCCCCCGGACGCCGATCGGGCCGTCGGACATGACGAGGGACTTCAGGCCGATCTCCGGGAGCGCGGGCAGGGACCAGGTGTCCTGGCCGGCCAGCAGATGGGCCTTGGCGTCCAGGTCCAGCTTGCCGAGCGCGGCCTCGACGACCGATTCCGTTCCCCCCATGGGAGTGCCTCCTCATTGAGTGCCTTCGGTCCCTCCATCCTGCCTCGCCTACCTGTAGAGCGGTAGGTTTCGTTACCTCCCAGTTATTTTTCGTGCAGCACGTGCCGTACCGTGACGGCATGAGGGCCAGGAGCGAGGAGCGGCGGGCGGAGATCGTCCGGGCCGCCCTTGAGGTGATCGCCGAGCGCGGCTACCGCGGGGCGAGCCTCGCGGCGGTGGCCGAGCGGGTCGGGCTGACCCAGCAGGGGCTGCTGCACCACTTCCCGACGAAGGAGGCGCTGCTGGTGGCCGTCCTGAAGGAACGGGACCAGTGGGACGCGGTGCCGGAGACCGGGTGGCGGGTGGATCTGCTCGCCGCCCTCGTCGAGTACAACGCCATGCGCCCGGCGATCATCCAGACCTTCTCGGCGCTGCTCGGCGAGAGCGTGACCGAGGGGCATCCGGCGCGGGAGTACTTCACCGAGCGGTACACGCGAGTGCGGGCGAACATGGCGGACGTGCTGCGCGCCGAGTACGGCGACCGCCTCCCCAGCGGCCTCACGCCCGAGCGGGGCGCTCCGCTGCTGGTCGCGGTGATGGACGGGCTCCAGTACCAGTGGCTGCTGGATCCGGAGTCGGTGGACATGCCGGGGGCGTTCCGGGACTTCCTCGCGCTGCTGGGCGAGGAATCCGGTGAGGTATCGGGCGAGGTATCGGGCGAGGAAGCCTGAGCCGGAGGCCCCGGCTCACCTCACGGCGATCAGTGCGGCGCGGGCACCGCCGCCACGACCTCGATCTCGATCTGCGCCTCGGGCCGGAACAGCCGCGAGGCCTCGAAGGTCATGCTCGTCGGCGGAGTCCCGGTCAGGAACTCCCGCCGCACGGCGCCGTATTCGGGCAGCTTGTCGATGTCGGTGAGGTACGAGCGGATGTTGATGACGTGGTCCAGGGTCGCCCCGTGGGCACGCAGCAGGGCGTCCAGCGCCTCGAAGATCCCGCGTGTCTGCTCGGCCATGGTGTCGCCCTCGGCGATCTGCCCCGAGACGAACAACAGGGCGCTGCCGTCGGGGTGTTCGACGCGGGCGACCTGGGAGTAGTAAGGGCTCGCGGGCTGGGGCGCGGCGGGCGGATTGTCCAGGGTGATACGCATGCCGTCGACGCTAGGCGCGGCCGAGTGATGCGACAAGCGACTGTCTAGCATGGCTGACATGCCGAATCAGCATCGCGAGACCTCACGGAAAACACCGACCCCACCGGACGTCTCGACGATCTGGCTGCGGGTGTTCCTGGAGGTCGCCCGGCACGGTTCGTTCACGCTGGCCGCGCGGGCGCTCGGCTGGACCCAGTCGGCCGTGTCGCGCCAAATCTCCGCATTGGAGGGGGCGTTGGGCGGCGGACCGCTCTTCGACCGGCTGCCGCGCGGGGTGCGGCTCACGGAGGCCGGCCGGGTCCTGGTCCCGCACGCGGAGTCCGTCGCCGAGATCCTGTCCGGCGTGGCCCGGGAGTTGACGGATCTGCGTGAAGTGGCGGGCGGGCGGCTGCGGTTCGGGGCGTTCCCGACGGCGGACGCGGAGCTGGTGCCGCACGCGCTGGCCGCGTTCCGCACCCGGCATCCCGGCGTCCGCGTCTCCCGCGAGGAGGGGCTCACCCCCAGGCTCCTGGACCGCCTCACCACTGGCCACCTCGACCTGGCGATCGTCTCGACGACGGCCGGCGCCCCGCTGGACCCGTACGAACTCCACCACCTCCTCGACGAGTCCCTGTACGTGGCCGTCCCCGCCGGCCACCCCCTCGCCGGCTCCACCTCCCCGGTCCCCCTCGGCCTCTTCGCCGACGCCGACTGGATCTCCGGCAGCCCCAAGCCCGAGGGCACCCTCCTGGACGCGGCCCTGCGCCAGGACTTCCGCCCCCGCGTGGCGCACGTCGTCGCCGAGTGGACCGCCAAACAGGGGTACGTCGCGGCCGGCCTCGGCGTCGCCCTGGTCCCGGCGCTCGCCGCCGGGTCCGTACGCCCGGACATCGCGCTGCTGCGGGTGCTCGACGAGGGGGCGCCGGCGCGGGCGGTGTACGCGGCGACGGTTCGAGGGCGGACGCCCGCGGCGGCGGTGGAGGCGTTCGTGGGGGTGCTGCGGGAGGGGGCGGGGCGGGTGCCGGGGTGAGTGGTGCGGCGAGTGCAGGGGCTGCTGCGGGGGTGGATGTGGGGTGGATGCGGGGGTGGATGTCATAGCGTGAACGCGCAGATCGCACCGAGGAGCCGACTTGTTACGTTGCGAATCCGTCAGCAAGCGCTATGGCAGGGGGAGTTGGGTCCTCCGGGACGTGGACATGGAGGTCTCGGGCGGTGACGTCCTCGCGGTGGTCGGCGCCAACGGATCAGGCAAGTCGACCCTGTTGAGGATCCTCGTGGGTCTGTCCCGGCCCACGTCCGGACAAGTGGCGGGCCGGCCGCGGCACATCGGCTACGTACCGGACCGCTTCACCGCCCATGAGCGGATCTCCGCGCTCTCGTACCTCACGCACATGGGACGCATCCGGGGTCTGTCCGGCGCGGCGGCCAGGACCCGGGCGGGTCAACTCCTGGACCGGCTGGCCCTGGTGGGCGGCGGGGACACGTCGCTGCGCACGCTGTCCAAGGGCAACGCCCAGAAGGTGGCGCTCGCCCAGGCGCTGCTCGTCGAACCCGATCTGCTGGTCCTCGACGAGCCGTGGTCGGGGCTGGACGCGTCGGCGCACGGGGTGTTGGCGGAGTTCATCGAGGAAGTCGCCGGCAGAGGCGGGGCGGTGGTCTTCACGGACCACCGCGAGGCGATCACCGAGACCCATGCGACGGGCGTCCACGTCATCGCCGACGGGCGGGTGAGTGCGCGCGGCGGCCAGCATTCCGCCTGGCGGGACACGGAGGTCGAACTGACGCTGACCGCACCGGTCACCGGCGTCCGGCCCCGCGAGGTGAACTGGTCCGCCCTGCCCGGCGTGACGGACACCGCGAGCCGGGACGGGGTGATCGTCCTGCGTGTCGCGCGGGAGCACTCGGACGCCGTGCTCCTGACGGCGCTGCGACAGGGTTGGTCGGTGGAGAGTCTCAGCAAGCCCGGTGTCGACCACGCGTCGCGCGTGGCCGCGAGGAGGGCCGCCCGGTGATCGCCCTGGTGCGCTACATGTTCACGGTGATGCTGCTCTCGCAGCGCTATCTCGCGCCGCTGCTGCTGTTCGTCGGCCTCCTCGCGGTGCTGACCAGCAGCGACTCGGGTCCGCTCGCCGCGACCTACGGCTCGGCGGCCGGCGCCATGCTGGTCTGCTCCGCCTGGCTCACCATGGCGCTGATCGGACTGGAGGACGGGACGCACCGCTCGGTCGTCGTCGTCACCGCGGGCAGCCATCTGCGGGTGCTGCTCGGCTCGGTCGGCACGGCCGTCCTGTGGTGTCTGCCGCTGACGGCGGCGGGCCTGGTGCTGCCGTTGGCGTTCGGCTCGCACACCTTCGCCTTCGCCGACGCGGTCCTGGGCGCGGAGGCCCAACTCACCTGTGCCTTCACGGGGATCGCGATCGGTGTGGTCTGCTCCCGGCTGCTCTTCCGCCGCCAGGGCTACGCGCTGCTGCTGGCCCTGGTCCTGCTGCTGACCGTGCTCCTGACCAAGGGAGTCTCGCCGGTCAATGTGCTGCTCGCCGATCTCCAGAACGCGTCTGACTCGGCGGATCTCCTCGGCTCCACCGCGTTACTGCTCGCGGTCTCCGCGGGAGTGCTGGCGGTCGCGGTGGCGATCACGCAGACGATCAGCGTCAGAAGAAGCTGAGCCGGTTAGGTACGGCTACTCAGGCGCTGCCCCTCCCCCGTCGCGACGATGGTCCCCATGCGGAACTTCGTCGCGGCGCTCGCGGTCCTGCCCCTCAACGTCCTTCTCGTCGGCTACGGGTGGCTGGCGGCCGGGATGACGGGCTGGGCGGCAAACTGGGACGAGCAGCCGTACGAGCCGCCGCTGACCGAACTGGGCGTGACCTGCGGGGTGGTGGCGGCCGTCGGGGTCGCGCTGTGGGTGGCACGGCTGCGCGGGGCGGCGACGTTGCAGGCGGTGCCGTTGCTCGTCCTCGTGCTGCTGATGCTGCCCACGTGATCCGTAAGGTCCGCCTGATCCGTCTGGTGCGCCTGATCCGTCTGATCCACCTCTTCTGTCCGCCTCAGCTGCCCCATGGCGTGGACCACTCTCCTCGGGCGATACTGCGGCCGTCCGGTACCACGCACCCCACGGCGACGGAAGGACCCAACTCCCTTGAGTTCTCTACGTGTTCGGATCGGCGTACTCGGCCTGGCCCTGATGGCAGGGCTGGCCTCCCCCGCGACGGCGACGGCGGCCAACACCGCGCCCTCGCCCACCGTCGAGGAACAGCGGCTCGACCGGGCCGTACCGCAGGAGATCCTCCAACGGTCCGGATTCGACGACGTAGCGCCGGAGTTCACACGGGCGCTGGAGCGGGCCCGGTCCTATGCCGAGGCGCGGCGGATCGTCGTACGCGAGGGGTCGGCGTTGTGGCGGCGGGCCGTCGACCGGGCGCAGGGGCGTGGGCCGGCGGGCGGGGATCTGAGCCGGGACGACGATCGGCCGCTGTACTGGGCGCGGCTCGGGCTGACGAAGGAAGTACGCACCTGGGAGCCGGGGTTCGGGCTGAGTGATGCTCGACGCGCGGCGCTGATCGATGTGTTGGAGCGGACGTCGAGGGGGCAGGAGGACGTCCGTTACCCGCGCAGGTCGTCGTCGGGCGAGGGCGTCAACTCGTCGCAGGGGAAGGGCGTCAAGCGGATCCTCGTGACCGGCTTCGACCCGTTCACGCTGGACCGGGACATCCGGATCTCCAATCCCTCCGGGGCGACCGCGCTCGCGCTCGACGGCACGGTGATCAGGACGGCGGAGGGGCCGGCGCGGATCGAGACCGTCGTCTTCCCGGTGCGGTGGCAGGACTTCGCCGACGGAACGGTGGAGCGGACCTTGCGACCGTATCTGAAGCAGGTGGATCTGTTCACGACCGTGAGTCAGGGGCGGGTCGGCCGGATCGACGTGGAGCGGACCAACGGGGCCTGGCGGGGCGGGTTCCCGGACAACGACAACGTGAGCAGGACGGAGACCGTGCCGGTCAGCGACCCGGCCTCGCAGCCGCAGTGGACGACCACGACATTGCCGTATGCCGCGATCGTGGCCGCGCAGACAGGGCGGTTCCCGGTGTACGACCACACTGCGGTCACCGAGATACCGGCGGGCGGCACGGTTCCGGTGGTGCGGGAGGACGGGCCGACGGCGGGGTCGACCGCGCGGGCCGGGGGCGGTGGGGACTATCTCTCCAACGAGATCGCGTACCGCGCGACGCTGCTGCGCGACCGGCTCGGTCTGCACGACACGCTGCCGGGCGGTCATGTGCACACGCCGGTGCTGCAGTTCGGGACGGGGAACACGGATCCGGCGACGGGGGTGGTGACGGATCCGCAGTTCGTGCAGAACCGGTTGGACATCATCGCTCAGGTGCGGGCGATCGTGACGGTGGCGGCGGACGTGACGTTCAGGAAGTAAGGCGCTTGTCGTGGGGCTGCGGCTGGGGTTCGGGCTCGGGGTCTCCGGTCCCTTCCTCCAGCAGGTCGCGGGCCATCATGGTGGCGCCCGCGACCGCGCCCGGCATCAGAAAGACGGCGACGAACGGGACCAGGAAGGCAACAGCCAGCGGGGTGCCGAAGCCCCAGACAAGGGTCTTGCGGGAGCGCAGGAGGGTGAGGCGGGCACGCAGGTCGACGCCTCGGCGCTGCAGCGCGACGGCGGTGAGTTCCTCGGTGAGGAAGAACCCGGTGACGAAGAAGCCGATCACCGGGATCGCCGTCTGCCCGACGAAGGGCAGGAAACCGAGGCCGAAGAGCAGGATGCCCCAGACCGCGGCACGGACGAGGATCCGCAGACTGTCACGCGCCGAGATCCACAACTCCCGCCACAACGACAGCCCGGACTCGGGCGCGGTCCCGTCCGGGGACAGATCCCGGTCGACCTTCTCGGAGAGGTTCTCGTAGAAGGGCTGCCCTATCAGCAGCGTCACCGCGGTAAAGGTGAGCACGGAGAGGAGCAGGGCGAGCGCGAACAGCACGGCGGTCAGAAACCCACGAAACAGCCCGAGCCACGGACTCGACCAGTCATCGGCGAACGGCGTGACCCAGGCGACGAAGTCCCCGCCCCAGAGCGCCAACGCGACGAGCGCCGCGAGGTAGAGCACCAGCGTAATGAGCCCCGGCAACAGCCCGAACCCGTACTGCTTGCCATGCCGGGCCGCCCACTGATGGCCCTTCAGAAGGTACGTGAAGCCGGCCCCTAGATCTCGCATACGGGAAGCCTATCGGCGGGCGGGGGCGGGGTGGGGGCCGGTGTCTGTGGAGGGAGGATGCTGTCATGCGTCGAACCGCTGAAGAGGCCGAGCTGTTCAGGTTGATCCGCCGCTATGTCACATCCGGCCGCCGGTACCTGAAACTCAACGGCGCTTTTCTCTTTCTAGAAGGGCGCGACCGAACCAAGTTCACGCGGAAGCTGGGCAAGGACGCCGGGAAGATCACCCTTCGAGAACTGGAGATACTGCTCGACGGCGGGTGGCGTGAGAGCAAGACGGCGGCCTGGCTGATCGCTGTCGGTGGCCGAACCGAGTTCCGGGAACGTCTCGGCGAAGTCCTGCTCGCCAGCAGGGGTCCCTACGCGGGCCAGGCGTACTGTGTCGCGCTGGCCACCTTCGGCACCGCCGCCGACGCCGATCTCTTGGTTGCCTACCTCGACCGCTACCTGCTTCGCCCGGACCTCGACTACGACCAGACGTCTGCCCTCGGCGCGCTCCTCCTGCTCGACGCCAAGCTCGGAACCGACCGCGCGGCTCGGTTCCTCGCCCCGGGCGGCCTCTGGCAGCAGTGGATCGATGGGCCGCCCGCCAAGGACCTCGATCACCCTGCCGAGTACCGGGAGTTCATCGGTGAGCTCTGCGTCTTCGCTGATGAGTGCGCCAAGTACTGTCCGCCGCGCAAGCACGAGATGACGTGATCCCTCGCGGACGGTACGCCTTGTTCCGAGGACGAGGACCCTCAGTCGATGCAGAACTCGTTGCCCTCGATGTCCTGCATCGGGATGCAGGCGTCCTTGCCGTCGTACAGGGTTTGTACGTGGATCGCGCCGAGGGGGACCAGGCGGGCGCACTCGGCTTCCAGGGCGGCCAGGCGTTCCGGGCCTACGAGGCCGGTGCCGACTCGGATGTCGAGGTGGACCCGGTTCTTGACGGCCTTTCCTTCGGGGACGCGTTGGAAGTAGAGGCGCGGGCCCACGCCTGAGGGGTCGACGCAGGCGAACCACGCGTCGCGTTCCTCGGGGGGTTGAGAGGTCTTGTAGTCGTCCCAGGTCGTGAAGCCCTCCGGGGGCGGCGGTACTACGTAGCCCAGCACCTCGCACCAGAAGCGGGCGAGACGTTCTGGTTCCGCGCAGTCGAAGGTGACCTGGAACTGCTTGATCGTCGGCATCGGCGCACCCTACCAAGGGGGTTCGGCGCCCTCCCTCACGATCGGCGTTCGATCACCTTCGCGTGCAGGAGCGTTCCGGCGAGTTCGATGCGGAGGCGCGGGGCGGCCGTTGAGGTTCTGCGGCGCAGTTTTAGCTTCGAGTACGTGAGGTTGAGTCCGTCCGTGTCGATCGTCAGGTCCCGCGCGCCCACGAAGAACAGCTTGCCGTGCACCATCTCCGTCTCGATGCGCAGGACGTCCGAGGTGATCACCGCGTGGGTGAAGTCGAAGGTGACCTTGCAGAGTTGGGTGCGGAGTTCGATGCGGGCGGGTACCGACCAGCGGCCCTCGCGGATGTATTTGCCGCCGTGTTGCTCCACCAGCAGGAGGTCTTTGGCCCTCGCCGCCGGTGCGGTCGGCAGGTCTGCTGTCAGTTTCGCCAGGTCGCCCAGTGTGCGGGCCGTCAGGGCGTTCTCCAGCCGGATGTCGAGTTCCTCGGCGTCGAGTCGGCCGTCACCGGCGGCGATCCGCAGTACGTCCACTACCCGGTCGCGATCCTCGTGCGACGCCCGCAGGTCGGGCAGGTGGGGAAGGTCATTCGACATGGCAGTCACGTTAGCGGGGCCGCGCGGTGGCCACCAGGCGATGGGTCTCCGCGCCGGCCGCTCAGGCGCTCACCGCCACCACGACCCCCCGCTCCCCCGCCGGCGCCACCGCCGCACTCACCCGCACCGCCGCCGACCGCGCCAGTCGTCCCGTCCTCGACGCCACCGCCAGGAGAAGCGGCTGGAGTTGTTCGAGGCTCGACACCAACAGCTCCTCTCCCGCGATCAGTACGGGGCGGACGGTCTGGGTCGTCGCCGCTGCCGCCTCCGTGAGGTCCGCCAGGGGGGACAAGGTCGCGCGGGCCACGCCCGCTCCCGCCGTGGCCGCCCGTTCCGCCAAGGCCACCTGGAGAGGCAGGAAGGGAGCGAGGGCGGACGTCAACGCGTCCGCCATCCGCCGTAGTTCGGGGGACCCGTCACGCAGCACCTCCGCCGCGGAGCGGATCACCGGGGTCGCCGCGAGGAGCGCGCCAGCCATCAACCCGGCGAGGGCGGGCAGCAGCGGTGAGGTCGCCTCCAGCAGGTCACCGAGCGCCGTCGCGAATTCCTCCACCGCCGGCTCCACCGCGTCCAGCACCGGCAGCAGACTGTCCCCGAGGATCGCGAGGAGCGCCTGAGCGGGCTCGCTGACCGGGTGCACGGCCAAGGGCGCACCGGTCGTACCCAGCCGGGTCAGCGTGTCGACGATCCGGTAGAAGGCCTCCTGGGCCTGCGGTGACGCGCTCGCCTCGGCCAGTTCCGCCGTCGTCTCGCGCAGCACGCGCAGCGCCTCCGCGCCCGAACCGTCCCGCGGATCAAAGGTGTTGATCGCGATCCTGGTGATGTTGCCGGCCGTGTCCAGGAGCTGGCCGGTGATGTCGGTCGTGCTGCGTGCCATGCGCAGTACGTCGTCCCTGCTGGGGAGCGAAGGGATCGTTGCCACGGAGTCTCTCCTCGCCTCGCGCACCGCCGCCGATGGTCGCCGCCGCTCTCAGCATGCCCCGATCGCACCCCCCGGGACGCGCATCCAGGGCATCCGTCGCATGAACTCCCCGGTGCCGCGGTTGAGTCGAACAGGTACATCTCGCCGTACCGATCTCAGGAAGCCCCAGAGGAGCAGCGGCTGAGATCGAGGAGAGCTGATGACTCAGGAGATCCACGGCACCGTCGCGGACGGGTACGAGGCGGTACGCGAGGAGTTCGCCGCGTTCGTGGCCACGGAACGGGCGGACTACGAGGGCCAGTTGTGCGCGTACGTGCACGGCCGGCGGGTCGTCGACCTGTGGGCGGGCGACGGCGGCCCCGACGCGCTGTTCGGGGTGTTCTCGTCCACGAAGGGCGCCGCCCACCTGGTGGTGGCGCTCCTCGTCCAGGAGGGCACGCTGGAGCTGGACCGCAAAGTGACCTACTACTGGCCGGAGTTCGCGGCCGAGGGCAAGGGCGCCCTCACCCTGCGTGAGCTGATCGCGCACCGAGCGGGTGTCGTCGGCACCGACACCGGCTTCACCCCGGCCGAACTCGCCGACGACCGCCAGCTGGCCGAACGTCTCGCCGACCAGCGCCCGTTCTGGCGCCCGGGGACCGCCTTCGGCTACCACGCGCTGGTCATCGGCGCCCTCACCGGCGAGGTCGTCCGCCGCGCCACCGGCCGCACCCTGCGCGAGGTGTACGAGGAACGCGTCCGCGTCCCCTACGAGCTGGACTTCCACCTGGGTCTGCCCGCGGCCCTCGAACCCCGCTTCCGTTCCGCGCAGCCGATGATCCCCACCGCTCCGGAGCAGGCGGTGCTGGACTCGGCGGCGACCGGGCCGCACACCCTGGCCTCGATCGCGTTCAACGAGCACGCCCCGGGCGGCGGCGACCTCGTGGGGTACGTCAACTCCCGTGCCGTACGCGCCAAGGGACCCGCGTCCGCGGGCGGGGTCGCCGCCGCGCGCGGGCTCGCCGGGATGTACGCGGCGACGATCAGCGAGGTGGACGGGCGGCCCCCGCTGCTCAAGCCGGACACCATCGCCGAGGTCGGCCAGATCCACTCGGTCGGCTACGACCTGGTCACCCGCACCCACCGGTCCTACGGCCTGGGCTTCCAGGCCACGGCGGACACCTGGCACGCGTTCCTGGGCGCCGGCGCTTTCGGCCACAGCGGAGCCGCGGGCTCGCAGGCCTTCGCCGACCCGCGCTCGGGCCTGGCCTACGGCTACACCCGCCGCCGCTTCGCCTTCCCTGGAGGCGCGGCGCCGGAGAACAACCGGCTGGTCATGGCCGTACACGCGGCCGCTCTCGCGGGTCGAGCGGCGGGGTGAGCGGCGGCGGATTACCCAGCGGGCGGAGGCCGCACCCCACGTCCAGGGGTGCGGCCTCCAGTGGTTCGACGGCCGACAGGCGCGTCCGTCCTACAGCTTGACGATCATCTTCCCGGTGTTGTCCCCGCGGAGCTGGCCGAGGAACGCCTCCAGGTTGTTCTCGATGCCCTCGACCACGGTCTCGCGGTACTTCAGGGCGCCCGAGGCGACCCACGGTCCGACCTCGGCGACGAACTCCGGCTGGAGGTCGTAGTGGTCGCCGACCAGGAAGCCCTCGATGCGGCCGCGGGTCTGGATCAGGCGGGCGAGGTTCTTCGGGCCGGGTACGGGCTCGGTGCTGTTGTAGACGGAGATCATGCCGCAGATCGCGATCCGGCCGCCCTGGTTCAGCGAGCCGATGGCCGCCTCCAGGTGGTCGCCGCCGACGTTGTCGAAGTACACGTCGACGCCGTCCGGAGCGGCGGCGCGCAGCTGCTCGCTCACCGGGCCGTTCTTGTAGTTGAACGCGGCGTCGAAGCCGTACTCCTCGACCAGCAGCTTGACCTTCTCGTCGGAGCCGGCCGAGCCGATGACCCGCGAGGCGCCCTTGAGCTTGGCGATCTGGCCGACCTGGCTGCCGACGGCACCGGCCGCGCCGGAGACGAAGACGGAGTCGCCCTCCTTGAAGGACGCGGTGCGCAGCAGGCCGGCGTAGGCGGTGAGGCCGGTCATGCCGAGGACGCCGAGGTAGGTGGAGAGGGGCGCGGTGCCGGGGTCGACCTTGACGACGTTCTTCGCGTCCGTGGCCGCGTACTCGCGCCAGCCGAGGAAGTGCAGGACGTGGTCGCCGACGGCGATGCCCTCGGCCTTGGACTCGATCACCTCGCCGACCGCGCCGCCCTGCATGACCTTGCCCAGCTCGAAGGGGGCGACGTACGACTTGGCGGCGCTCATGCGGCCGCGCATGTACGGGTCGACGGAGAGGTACTTGTTCCGCACCAGCACCTGACCCTCGCGGGGCGTCGGAATCTCCGCCTCGACCAGGGCGAAGTCCTCGGACTTCGGCCAGCCGACGGGACGGCTGAGGAGGTGCCATTCGCGGTTGATCATGACGGAACCTTTCACGCTTGCCACTGCAGAAATGCTTCAGTACCTAAAATAACCATGCAGCGAACATTTCATGATGTCAAGTAACGGGGTACCCTGGAGGCATGTCCACACCACAGAAGACCCGCCCGGACGCGCTGACCATGGAGGTCGTCGAGCTGATCGGCGATGTCGTGGCCCGGTTCTACGAGGACTACGAGGACGCGGCCGGCGAGCACGCCCTGACCGGGGCGCAGGCCCGGCTGCTGAGCCTGCTGTCGCTGGAGCCGCTGCCGATGCGGAAGCTGGCGCGGAAGCTGAAGTGCGAGCCGTCGAACGTGACGGGGATAGTGGACCGGCTGGAGTCGCGCGGTCTGGTGGAGCGGCGGCCGGATCCGGCGGACCGCAGGGTGAAGCTGGCGGCGGCGACGGACGAGGGGCTCCGGGTGGCCCGGGAACTGCGCGAGGGGCTGCGTTTCGCCCGCGCGCCACTGGCCGGGCTCTCGGACGAAGAGCGGCTGTCTTTGCGGGATTTGCTGCAGAGGATGCTCAACGCATAGGCGTTGAGACGGAGTTACCGGTCGAACTTTTACAGACTTACGCGCACCACCACAGGAACCGGTCGCACGTCTCCGACGGCGAGGGGTCCGGGCTCGGGTCGGACGACGTCGGGTCCGAGGTGGGCGTCGACGTCGAGGCCGGACTGCTCGCGGCGGGGGCCGACGAGGTGACGCCGGGCTGTGAAGTCGGCGTGGGCGACGGGGACTTGCTCTCGTCCTCGTCCTTCTTGTCGTCGTCCTTCTCGGACTCGGAGGCCGAGGGCGAGGCGGAGTCGTCCGGCGACGGTGAGTCCGACTCGCTCGCCTTGTCCGACCTGTCGTCCAGCGGCTTGGCCGTCCCGCCCGCCTCCTCGCCGGAACCGCCCTCCGCCGAGGCGTCGCCCGCGGCGGCGGGCTTGGGGGTGGAGAAGGGGGCGTCCACGCCGAGTTCCGCGAGGCTCAGACCGGCGGCGGCCAGGACGAAGCCGGCGGTTATCAGCAGGGTGCGACGCCTGCGTCTTCGGTGTGCCGCGGCTTTGCGATCGCGGCGACTGGCGCCACCGCCGGGCCCTTCGGCGTCCGCGCCGCGACCCCGGCCGCGCCCGCGTCCCCGCTCCTGCGCACGCCGTGCGGCACGTCCGGCCGGCGCGTCCTCGTCGTCGGGGGCTTCCTCCGCCTCCCCGGCCTCGTCGTCGTCGGCGGCGGCGTCGGTCCGTGCGGTGCCCTCATCGGCGTACGAACTCGCCTGTGGGCGCTCCTCGTTGGGCTGCTGCCCCGTGTGCGCGCGGAGTTCTTCGACGGGTGCACCGCACCCCGGGCAGGCGAGGGCGCCGTTGAGGTGCCGGCGGCAGGGGAGGCAGTAGTCCATGACGCGGGAAGACTAAGTTCCCGGACGGTCAGGTTCCTAGGCGCGTCTGTGAAGGTTCTGTGGGAGACGGCACTGGTGACCGAAAGGTCCCCCGAATGCTTGTCGAAACCGTTACCCGTTCGACCCATTGACACTTCTCATGCCCCGTCCTTACTGTCACGCCAGCATTTCGAACGTGTGACGAAATCTCGAACAGCGAATCTCGAACAGCTGAGGGGCAACTGCCGTGCGCATCACCGGAATCAGCACACACGTGGTCGGGACGCCCTGGCGCAACCTGACCTACGTCCAGGTGCACACCGACGAAGGGGTCACCGGAGTCGGCGAGACCCGGATGCTGGGGCACACCGACGCGCTGATCGGCTACCTCCGGGAGGCGGAGGCCAATCACATTCTGGGTTCCGACCCGTTCGCGGTGGAAGACCTCGTACGACGCATGAAGTACGGCGACTACGGCCGGGCCGGCGAGATCGTCATGTCCGGCATCGCCGTGATCGAGATGGCCTGCTGGGACATCAAGGGCAAGGCCCTCGGGGTGCCCGTCTGGCAGTTGCTCGGCGGCAAGGTGACCGACAAGGTCAAGGCGTACGCCAACGGCTGGTACACCACGGAGCGCACGCCCGAGGCGTACCACAAGGCCGCGCAGGGCGTGATCGAGCGCGGGTACAAGGCGCTGAAGATCGACCCCTTCGGCACCGGCCACTTCGAGCTGGACCACGAGCAGACCCTGTACGCCGTCTCGCTGATCGAGGCCGTGCGCGACGCCATCGGCCCGGACGCCGAGCTGATGCTGGAGATGCACGGCCGCTTCTCCCCCGCCACCGCCGTCCGCCTCGCCCACGAGCTGGCGCCCTTCAAGCCGGCCTGGCTGGAGGAGCCGTGCCCGCCGGAGAACCTGAAGGCGCTGGAGAAGGTCGCCGCCAAGGTCGACATCCCGGTCGCCACCGGTGAACGCATCCATGACCGCATCGAGTTCCGCGAGCTGTTCGAGAGCCAGGCCGTCGACATCATCCAGCCGGACGTCGGCCATATCGGTGGCATCTGGGAGACCCGCAAGCTCGCCGCCACCGCCGAGACGCACTACGTGCTCGTCGCGCCGCACAACGTGGGCGGCTCGGTGCTGACCGCCGCCTCGCTCCAGGTCGGCTTCAGCACCCCCAACTTCAAGATCCTGGAGCACTTCAACGACTTCGCGGACGCGGAGATCAAGAAGATCGTCAAGGGCGCGCCGGAGGTCGTGGACGGCTACTTCCACCTCTCCGACAAGCCCGGTCTCGGCGTCGAGTTCGATGCCGACGCGGCGGCCGAATTCCCGCAGCAGCAGGCCCGGTTCGACCTGTGGGCCGAGGGCTGGGAGCAGCGCAAGCCGAAGGGCACCGAGCAGTGAGTGGCGCCGTCGTCATCGACGCGCCGGGCGAGCACCGGCTGGCCCCGCACGAGCCCCGGCGTCCGGAGGCCGGCGAGGCGCTGGTGAGCGTCCACGCGGTCGGCATCTGCGGCAGCGACCGCGAGGTGTACCAGGGCAACCGGCCCGAGGGGTACGTCCGTTACCCGCTGACGCCCGGGCACGAGTGGTCCGGCACGGTGACGGCGGTCGGCGCCGGGGTGCCGTCAAGTCTCGTCGGCCGCAAGGTGGTTGGTGAGGGGTTCCGCAACTGCCAGGTGTGCGACCGCTGTCACGCGGGCGAGACCACGCTGTGCACGGCCGGCTACGAGGAGACCGGGTTCACCCAGCCCGGTGCGATGGCCCCGACGCTGACCCTGCCGGCCCGGCTGCTCCATGTCCTGCCGGACGAGGCCGATTTGACGGCGGCCGCGCTCCTGGAGCCGGCGGCCTGCATCGCGGCGGCGGCGCTCAAGGCGAACGCCCGGCCCGGTGAGCGGGTGGCCGTCGTCGGCACCGGAACGCTCGGCATGTTCGCGATCCAGTTCCTGACGGCGGGTTCGCCCGCGGAGCTGCTCGTGGTGGGCACACGCCCCGACCGCGCGGAGCTTTCGAGAACGTTCGGTGCCACCGACTTCCGTACCAAGGACCAGGAGCTGCCCGACGACTTCGACGTGGTGATCGAGACGGCGGGCTCCGCGGACGCGGCCCGTACCGCCGCCGGCCTGCTCCGGCGCGGTGGACGGCTCGTCCTTACGGGGATCCCGGCGCCGGGCGCCGAAGGGCTCGACCCGACCGACCTGGCCGTGCGGCAGCTGGAGGTGCACACCGTCTTCGGGGCCCCGCCGGACGCCTGGGCGCACACGGTACGGGTCTTCGGGGCGGGGCTGCTCGATCCGCTGCCGCTGGTCACGCACGAGCTGCCGCTGGACGAGTTCCCGCACGCCATCGAGCTGGTCGGCTCCGGCGATCCGAAGGTCGGCAAGGTGCTCCTTCGCCCCTAGACGTACGCCGGTACGGGGGCGACCTGACGGTCCCCGTACCGGCGTACCACCCAGCCTTTCCGTACCCAGAGCCGCGAACCTCGTCCGAAATACCGAACGCGAAGGACAGCTTGTGAACGACGTCTCCGCTCCGGCGGCCCGCCGGCCCGGTGAGCAGGTGCTCACCGCGCTCGGCCTGGGTGCGCCCGCTCTCGACCCCGCCGACGCCTCGCCGCACACCTTCCCCGGTGGTGGCCGCTGGCGCACCGAGATCCCCTCGTGCGAGGGTCCCGAGGCGCTGGCCGTCGTCCTCAAGGAGTCCTCCCGCCTCGATGTGCCGATCCACCGGATCAGCCAGGGCAGCGGGGTGTGGATGCTGACCGACGCCGAGATCACCGAGATGGTCGAGGCGACGGCCGCGCGCGACATCGAGCTGTGTCTGTTCACGGGCCCGCGCGGCACGTGGGACATCGGCGGCTCGGTGCGGTCCGACTCGCGCGGCGGCGGACTGCGCGCCCGCGGTCACGACGCGGTCGCCGGCTGTGTCGAAGACGCCGTGCGGGCGACGGAGTTGGGCGTCAAGTGCCTGCTCGTCGCCGACGAGGGCGTGCTGTGGACGCTGCACCGGGCGCGGGTCGCCGGGATCATCCCGGCCGACACCACGCTGAAGGTGTCGGCGCTGATCGGTCCGGTCAACCCGGCGTCGTACTCCGTCTTCGAGCACCTCGGCGCGGACTCGCTGAACGTGCCCTCCGATCTGACGCTCGCTCATCTCACCGAGATCCGGCGGGTGTCGGCCGCGCCCATGGACATGTACATCGAGGCTCCGGACGACCTCGGCGGCTACATCCGGATGTACGAGGTCGCGGAGCTGATCAGGCGTGGCGCACCGCTGTATCTGAAGTTCGGTCTGTCCAGGGCGCCCGGGATCTACCCGTGGGGCACGCACCTGCGGGACGTCACCTTGGACACCGCGAGGGAGAGGGTGCGGCGGGGTCGGCTCGCCCTCGACCTGCTCGAACGGCACGGCGCGGGCGGGGACATGGCTCCGCTCGGCTCCCGACTGCCCGGAACGCTCAACCGCTTCCCGGCCAACTGACCTCCCCCACACCCCTGCCAGGGCCCAGCACATCTCAACGACGAGAAGAACAGGGACGATCACCATGCGCACTCGTAGAAGCGCTCTCACCCTCATAGCCGGCGCCGCCTCGCTCGCTCTCACCCTCTCCGCCTGCGGTCAGGACAGCGAGGGTGGCAGCAAGGAGAGTTCGAGCGACGCCAAGGGCGGCACCATCGGTATCGCGATGCCCACCAAGTCCTCGGAGCGCTGGATCGCCGACGGCAAGAACGTCGTCACCAACCTGGAGTCCAAGGGCTACAAGACCAAGCTGGTCTACGGCGAGGACGACCCCGACCAGCAGGTCTCGCAGATCGAGAACCTGATCACGCAGGGCGTCAAGGGCCTGATCATCGCGGCGATCGACAACAAGTCGCTCAACAACGTGCTCCAGCAGGCCGCGGACGCCAAGATCCCGGTGATCTCCTACGACCGCCTGATCCTCGGCACGAAGAACGTCGACTACTACGCGTCCTTCGACAACACCAAGGTCGGTGAGCTGCAGGCCGGTTACATCGTCGACAAGCTCGGACTCAAGGACGGCAAGGGCCCGTTCAACATCGAGCTGTTCGCCGGCTCCAACGACGACAACAACACCAAGTAC
>NZ_JBSFLV010000098.1:0-36190 GCF_053599215.1 Streptomyces sp. NPDC001002
ACTTAAAATAAACTTACTAAAAACAACTATTACAATACCCTACGATTTTCCTTTATTTCGTTCTGCCCCACTCAAACCCCCGGGGGTCTGTCCGTGGCGTGACATCACGGACAGACCCCACTCCACCAAGGGCGTTGGCGTGAAGGAGCCGGTAGCCGAGGCGGGGCTGGAGTGCGCTGTATCTCGTTCGAGCCTGAATCGCGCTCACCTGCAGCGTTGAGGCGACCAGGCGGTGGGCGGGACGAGTTGGATGGTGGTGCCCGCGGTCGTTGTGGGGCAGCCGTAATGGGCAATGATCTGCACGAACTCTCCCGTGCTCAGAAGCAATTGGCGGCGCACCGAGTGGTGACCTGCCTACTCCGCGCCTCTACGCTGGACATTTCAGTACAGAGGGGGTTCGAGGTGGCACGGTCGGTTCCATCCCTGCAGCACATAGCCCGCACCCGTGAACATGCCCGGTTCGTCGGACGGCAGGCGCAGACCGCTCAGTTCCGTCGCAACCTCGAGCTTCCTCCGGACCATCCTGAACGACGCTTCGTCTTCAGCATTCACGGCGACGCAGGTGTGGGAAAGACCTACCTGGTACGCCATCTGCGCAGGCTCGCGGATACGGAAGGACTGGCCACTGCTCGAGTCGACGAGACCTCGCGCGACATCCTCGCTGTGATGGGCCGTATCGCCGCCGAACTCGCGCACGTCAACAGTCCCCTGAGGGTGTTCGAGAAGCGCCACGCGTATTACGAGGAGCGCCGCAATGAACTCGAGAGCGATCCGCAGGCACCTGAAGGTGCCCCGACGTTCCTCACCCGGACTGCCGTAGGTATCGGTCTGGGGGCAGCCAAAGGCATCCCGATTGCTGGAGGATTCATTCAGCAGGTCGATCCGGCCGCCCTCGCTGAACAAGCAGAACGAATCCGCAAATACCTGAGTAAAAGGATGCGCAGCAACGACGTACGTCTGCTGATGTCGCCCGTGGACGAGCTTTCACCTCTCTTCGTCCAAGGCCTCGCCGAAGTCGCCCAGGATCGACAACTGGCCCTGTTCTTCGACTCCTACGAACAGAGCCGCAACCTCGTGGAAAACTGGCTCCTCGATCTCTTCGACGGCAAATACGGGGACCTGACCAGCGCCTTGACAGTCACGATCGCCGGCCAACACTCCCTCGATCTGGCTCGCTGGTCCCCCTACCTGGACCTCATCGAGGAATTCTCCCTTGTCCCCTTCACGGAGACCGAAGCACGCCAACTCCTGGTGCGCAGCGGCGTGGATGACGAATCGCTCCTCTCCGTGATCATCGCGTTAACGGGCAGACTGCCGCTGCTCCTTGCCATGCTGGCCCAGAACAAGCCGCTGAACCTCCGAGACATCGGCGACCCCACCGGCAGTGCGGTCGACCGCTTCCTGAAGTGGGAACAAGACCCCGACCGACGCGCTCTGGCCAAGGCGGCGGCCTTGCCCCGCAGCCTCGACATGGACGCCCTACGGGTCATCACTGGCGAAACCGACGTTGAGGGCAGTTACGACTGGCTGGGACAACAGCCTTTCGTCACCGACGACTCAGGACGCTTCGTCTTTCATGCCATCGTGCGCACCTCCATGCTGCGAGTTCTACGTCGTGAGTCCCCACAGGATTGGCGCACACGGCACCGAGCTCTGGCTGCCTGGCACCGAGAGACCCGCGAAGACTTGGGACTGACCGAACAAGCTGCCTGGACCGACACTGTCTGCGGCCGGCATCTGATCGAAGAGGTGTATCACTGTCTCTGCGCGGATCCGAGCGTGACCCTGCCGCGGGCTCTGGGCCTGGCTGTACACGCCATTCGAGCAGGAGACACCACGGCTCAGCTATGGGCGGAGATGATTGAACAGGCTGGCGCCGACGCCGACTTCGCGAAAGGCCAGGAGTGGGGGCAGCAGTTGCAGGCCGCGCTCGCGGAATCAGGAAGCCACGGTGCGGAATACCTGACCCTGCTCATCAGGCGAGGCGACCTGGAACAGACTGCTCGCACGGCCGCACTCGTGGCCCGAGCCGGCACGTACCAACTGATGCGCCGATTCGAAGCGGCTATCGCGGACTTCAACGAGGCACTCGCTCTGAACCCGAAACTCTCCTGGACGCTTGCCGTGCGTGGCGAGACCTACCGCCTCATGAAGCAGCACAGCCACGCGCTGCGCGACCTCAACCAGGCTGTGGAACTGGATCCGGACTTGGCTTGGGCCATCAGCAGCCGTGGCATCCTCTACCGAGAGCTGGTCCGCTACGACGACGCCCTGGCTGACTTCAACCGGGCCCTCAGCATTGATCCCGGTTATGCGTGGGCCATCGCCGGACGCGGTGAGACCTACCGCCTCATGGGCCGCCACAGTGCTGCGCTGGCGGACTTCGACCATGCCATTGACCTCGATCCGGACTATGCCTGGGCCATCGCGAGCCGAGGGCGAGTGCGCTTGAACCGAGAGGATTTCCAGGGTGCTGTCACGGACTTCGACCGCGCACTCAGCCTCGACTCCGCACTCGACTGGGTTCTTCTCCTGCGTGCACGGACACATCGAAAGCGCCGACGCTACGCTGACGCACTGGCAGACTTCGACCGACTCGTGCGCAAGCATCCAGACAACGCCGAATACCTCGGGAGGCGTGGTCGGATCCTCCTGGCGATGAGCTCCCTTCGGGAAGCCCAAGCCGACTTCGATCATGCTGTAGATCTCGTCCCGTCCCTGGACTGGGCCATCGCAGGACAAGGTGAGGTTCAACTGCGCTTGGGAAACCACGCAGAAGCCGTTGCCTACTTCGACCAGGCCCTTGCGATTGATGGGACCAACGAGTGGGTTGCCCAGCTGCGACAAGAGGCAAGTGACCTAGAGCGCGGCTCTTCTTGAGTGGGCTCGTGGGCCGGGCTCCAGGCGCGTGTTCCTGCTGTGTGCGAAACATCCAGTACTGCGGGGAGTCGCCGTTCCCGATGGCGGCGCGGAGGGCGAGGACCGCCTTGGCGCCAAGGTCGCTCCTCACAGACAGGGAAGCAACCTTTCCGGATCCGCTTGCAGTTGTTGCCATCGAACTGCTCGGGTGAGCCTTCGTCGCGGAGGCCACCCGGCCTGGGCGACGACCTCGACGCGCTCGGCGACCGGTTCGTGAACTGGTTCGAGGAGCTCACTACACAGCCGCCGGGGGATCAGGACGCCTGGCGACCCGAAGCCCTTGAGTACCGCCAGTCCATTGACGGACGACACTCGTGGCCTCTCGGGGAGCGACGACCCGACAGACCACGACTCCTAGGGAATCACCACTGCTATCCCCGCCCAGCGGAAGCACACCGATCACGCCCGAAGAGCTATGGCGTCTTAAGAACCTTGCACCGACCGGGACTTCTCAGACATCCTTTGGGTCCGGGCATGCGACGATCCGAGCATGGATATCGAACTGGCCGACTCCGTCGCGGCGATCCGGGACGAACTATTGGTAGCCGCAAGCCGGGCCACCGGCGCCGGGGTGGAGTTCCTGGTCGGATCGATCGAGCTGGAGTTCAACGTGGAACTCAAGACGGACGCCAAAGCCAAAGCCGGGTTCAAGGCGTGGGTGGTGTCCGCGGATGCCGAGGCGGGCGCGTCGCGCACTCGTAAGCACCGGGTGAGCGTTCAGTTGATCCCACGGCAGGCGGGCGGCGGCGACCTGCTGGTGGCGGGCGATCACGACCGGCCCGCTGAGCCGGGCGACCTCACTGGGCACATTGGCCGGTAGGCCAGCGTGGAATGGGATCGCGTCGCTGCGGTCGGGTCCGGGTCTGGATACCTGATTGGCCCACGGTTGGTGTTGACCTCCGCGCACGTCACTGACTCTCATGCTGTGCCTGTGTTCAGACCAGGCCGGTCCGGCACATACACGGGTCACGTCGTGTGGTCCGGGACGCCGGGCGGGCGAGACGACGCCGCCCTCGTCCGAATCGATGATCCACTGTGGACGCCAATACCTGGCGGTCCATTGCTGTGGGGACGCACGGTCACGTACCGGCCGGGACTTCCGTGTCAGTGCTGGGGTGTGCCCAATCTCGTGCAACGCGAAGGCGAGGCAGTAGAAGTGTCCCAGCAGTCCGGGACGCTGAACCCTGGCGACCGGATGGTCGGCGACCGGTACGTGATGAACCTGGACAACTTTCCGCCCGCCGCCCGCCCTGAAGGTTCGTCACCATGGAGCGGTTTCTCCGGCGCCGCCATGTTCTGCGGCGATCTACTAGCAGGCGTGATCGGGATGGATCCAGCCGGGCAGCAACATGCCGTCCTGGAAGCCGTTCCAGCGTATGTCCTGCTGCGCGATCCTGAGTTCGCCGCCTTGGCCGGAGGGCATTGCGAGGCAATAGAACTACGCGGGCTGGGGGACGCTCAGTCGCGCGTCCACAGCGGAGTCAAAGTCAATTCGCCCGCCGGTCTTTTGCCAGCCAGGCGGGCAGTTGTGCCGTTCCGCGGCCGTGATTCGATGCTCACAAAACTTCATGAATGGGCCGCAACGTCTCCACACATGGTGTGGCTGCTGCACGGCCCCGGCGGTCAGGGCAAGACTCGGTTAGGTCATCAGTTAGGCGAGCAGCTTGCCGAGATGGGCTGGGCGGTCGTATGGCTTGACCCTGACCGCGGCGCCGATGAACTTCGGGTGCTGCGCGAGACTGTTGTGCCGGTCCTGGTCATCGTGGACTACGCGGAGACTCGCGGCCAGCAGGCCGCAACGCTGCTGGAGATCCTGGCAACCCGGCGGCACAGCTCGCCCGCGAAAGTACTGCTGCTAGCCCGGACTGCGGGCGCCTGGTGGGACGAGCTCGCGGCCGAGGGGGACGTCATACGCGATGCGCTCGACACCGCTCACGTCGAGCCGGTGCCAGTACTGGACGAGACCGGGCCAGGCCAAACCGCAATGTATCAAGCGGCGCTTGAGGCATTCGGCACGGCGTTGGCCAACCTGATGGGCCTACCTCTGGAATCCTGGGAAGGCAGGTCGCACCACCCGCTGCCCATTGATCGCGACCGGACTGTTCTCGCAGTGCACATGAGCGCGTTGGCCGATTTACTCGACGCCATACATCCGTCGCAGGGCACCCCAGCCCGTGGTCCGGAAGATCGGATTCTGGATCATGAACGAGGCTACTGGAAGGCTGCCGCCGAGTCGCATGGCCTGCTGCCGGCCCTCGGGGTCGCCACGTTGACAGACGTGATCGCCGCCGGGTTGCTGCTCAGCCCGGTCGCCTTGAGCGAGCTGGATACCGTCGTGAGATACGTTCCAGGGGTTGCCGATCAGCCACGTGACCGGCAACGCGCTGTGCGGTCGTGGCTGACGCAGCTATACCCTGCGGCCAGTGGGGTGTTCGAGGGATTACAGCCGGATCGTCTGGCGGAACGGTTGATCGGCCGGCTGATCGTAAATCGCGACCCGGACTGTGTAGTGGATGCGCTGATTCCGCAACTTGACCAGACACAGGCAGTTCGGCTCCTGACGATATGCGTGCGAGCCTCAGCGCACGCCGTGTTCGGCGATCAGATTTCGAATGTCGTCACTGAGTGGTGCGTGCAGTCTGCTGCAGTGTTGCTAGTGCCTGCGGTAGAGGTAGCCGCTCGAGTTGAAATGCCGGAGCCGCTGGTGCGCGCGGTTGATCAGGTCGCAAGCGACGCGAGCATCAACACCGCGGAACTGGAACGGGTGTGGCGAGCTTTGCCCCAAGGAAGCCAGGTCTGGAGTGAGTCGGCGATCTCCATAGGGCAGGCTGTGGTCTCCCGCTACAGGGCCGATCCGAGCGTGGGCGACCTCGCGTGGAGCCTCCATAACCTCTCGGTCGACCTGGCGTCACTGGGCCGGTACGACGAAGGGCTGGCCGCGGCCAGCGAGGCAACTGAGCTCTACCGACGGTTGGCCGAGCAACGTTCGGACGAGTTCTTCCCCGACCTCGCCAATAGCCTGGACACATTGGCTCTGCACCTTGCCGGGACCAATCGAATGGACGAGAGTCTGGCATCGGTGACCGAGTCCATCAGTATTTACCGGCGACTGGCTAACCTGGACCCTGACATCTACCGGCGAGATCTCGCCCGGGGTCTCAACAACCTCGCCGTCCATCTGGGGGAGATGAACCGGCCGGAGGACGCGTTGATAGCGGTCCGCGAGGCCGTCGAGATCAGGCGCAGGCTGGTTGAGCAGGACCCAGACACTTTCCAACCCGAACTCGCAGACAGCTTGAACACGCTGTCCGTCCAGCTAGGCGTCCTCGGTCGATCAGAGGAAGGCATGGCCGCCATCACCGAGGCGCTCGCGATCCGGCGCAAGCTAAGTGACCACCAACGGGACACGTTTCTGCCCGATCTAGCCCTCACCCTCGGCAACCTCTCGATCCACCTGGGCTTGCTCGGGCGGTTCGAGGACGCCGTCGAGGCGGCCTCGGAGGCCACAGACCTATTCCGAAGTCTCGCAGGGAGAAACCCAGGTGCTTTCCTGCCCGATCTTGCCGAGAGTCTGAATGTCTTGGCCGAGCGACTGTCCGACGTCGGGCGGACGACGGAAAGCACCATCGCAGCCGCTGAGGCCGCCGATATCCGGCAGCAGGTTCGGCGACCACTGAACTAGAACCTGGCTGGTCCTACGGCTCTAGGGCGGGTCCACGCCGGTCATTCGTAGGATCGGTGAGCCTCGAGGACTCCGGGTATGGCAGCCAGCTTGTCGCAGATCGATGGCTGAAGTGACTTGGCCGCCCGGAGTCCGCGGCGGTCGAAACCGCTCATGACGATGGCCGGGCGCCGCCTGCTGGGCGACGGCGATCAGGACGGCCAACTGCTGAATCCCTCGACGCACATCTGCGGTGCATCAACCCGGATGCTCTGACCAGGCGTTTACCTAGCGCCTGCGGCAGGCCGAGCGGAACCGCTCGGGGCGCCCGGCTGGCGCAGGCGACGTTCTGGCGCCCTCAGCAGGACTCGATCCTGCGGCAAGCGCTTAGAAGGCGCCTGCTCTGGCTGTGCTTGATGAGCGCTGAGCTGCGGAAAATCGCTCGTGGAGGCACGCCCCTGTGTTACGCGGAGCCTGTGCGGGGAGTGAAGTCTTTGTGTTTGCGGGGTGTTGATCCCGTCATAGGTAGGGGCCAGTGGTAGGTGGCATCACCGGTCTGACCTGTAAGAATGCGGTTCTTTGGCGTGTCCTGGTGCCAGGTTGGCAGTGCGGAACAGGCTGACCCCGGCCTCTTTGTCTATGCGGGCTGTTGTGGTGTCGAGTTCGACGCGGTGGTTGTTGTACGCGGCGGCTGGGGTGCTCGGTGCGGGTGGAGCGGATTGCCGTCGTCCTTGATGGGGCGGCCTCTAAAGGGTGTTGCACAAGGCCGTGTTCGGGCAGGTCAGGGTGTGTGATCGCATTCTTCTGGTCATGATGCGAGGGCGAGGTTGTGCATGTGGGCGACGGCCTGGACCGCGTGATGGAGGCCCTCGCCTCGCTGTCGGCAGTCACGGAGAATCTTGTAGTGCTTCATCCGGCCGATCACATGCTCCACCCGGGCCCGGACCTTGCGGTGGGCGGCGTTGTCGTCCTCCTCGCCCGGGAGCAGAGGCCGGCGGGGGTGTTTGCGGTGCGGGGTGACCATCCCGCAGTTGAGGTATGCGCCGTCACCGAGGACGGTCACGTCCTGGCAGTGCTCGGCCAGACCCGAGGCACGCCAGGCATGAGCGTCCGCAGTGGTGCCCGGCACCGGACGAGCTACCGCAATCACGAGTCGGGTCTCTGCATCCACGACGACCTGCACGTTCGCGGAGAAGCGGTAGTTGCGGCTGGACGCACCCACATGCCGGTCGCGGACCGGGACCAGGGTGCCGTCCACGATCCACAACCGGTCCGCGGCATCGGACGGGCTCCAGTGCGAGCAGCGGCCCGAGCCGTTGGATCACCCGGCACACGGTGGAGGAGGAGACCCCGAACAACGGTCCCAACTGCCGCATGGTCAGGTTCGTCCGGTAGTACACCGCGACGATCAGCACCCGCTCGGCCAGCGGCAGACTCCACGGCCGGCCCAGCATGGTGCCGTTACCGCCCCGCTCGCGCACCGCCTTCAGTAGCCGTGCAAACTGCGTCACCTGCAGCCCCGTGAACGTCCCCACCCACAACAGATCAGCCCACGAAACCCCAGCCATACAATGGAAATGCCCTGATCACAGCCTTCTTCAGCACGCTTTAGATCGTGCGGTACTCGGACTCGCCGGCGGTGCCGTGGACGTGCTTCGAACCGCCGGAGCGGTCGCGCCCGGTGCAGCAGGACCACGGTTGACTCGGACACTCGCAAGTACTACTTATATTGGAAATGGCGAGAGTGTCCCGGAATAGGTAGTTCCGAGTCCAAGACGTCAGGGGGGATCATGAGTTGTAGCTGCGGCGGGTCGGCGGATGCTGAACGGGATCGGGTTGCAGGCATATTCGAAGAGCTTGACTTACGCAGGTTCTTTGAGCAGGCCGAGCGCAGTGCGCAACCTGGATTCGACGCCGCCCGTCATCTCGATAAGGCTGACCGCGCAGCAGCGCTGGGTCTCGGCGGCGAGGTGGTGGCCATGCACCGTGGAGGCGCCGAGCGGTCGAACCGGATGGCCCAGCGTGAGCTGCGCGCGGCGCTGAACCTGCTTGACGAGCGCATGGCGCGGGGCGACTGGGCCGAAATCGTGGAACGTGCACGGGCCACCTGGAACGAGAATGATGGTGCCACGGCCGCGGAGGATTTTCGCCAAGCGCTGTGCCAAGCGATCTATGAGCGAGATGGGGTGTCGGGTGCCGACGCCCGTGAGGCCGTCGCGTTGTTGGACGAGAGCATCGAGCGCGTGGCCGGCGGTGACCTCAATGGGATAGCCAGGCTGTTGCGAGAGCGCCTCTCACGCGCTCTAGAGGAGCGCGACAACCCTGAGATGGGCCGCCAGCCGGCCTCACCACTCAGCATCAATCAATGGATCTGCCTGGGCGTGGCTATTGGTCTTAGCGTCATTGCCATTATCGGCTGCATCCTGACGTGGTTCTGCGGTTGCTGCTGGATCTGGATCCTGATTGCGTGGGGGCTTCAACGTTGGCCTGCCTCACTGGAGTTGCCTGAAATCGGCACTGTATGCTCTCGCGGCTTGACAGACCGCATTGGGAATCACTCTCTCCGTACAGGCACGGCGGTTCAACATCTCTCGGCCGTAGTGGAATTGGGCCGCTTGTACGGCTACGAAGGCGACGGGGAGGACCAGTGGACGAGTAGTGATACGGAGGGGAGGCGAGGCTACGGTGACGTCAGCACGCTCGGATCGTACCGGTTACTGAACTAGCGGGTGCGGGATGCTTCGCGTCGCAGAGATGAACCTTGTGGCCACTCCAATCGGTGGCGTTTTTGGCGCAGTAGCAGCCCTTGCCCTCTTAGGGGTACTGATTGGCTGGCGTGGCACGTCCTTCGGGCCGTTCATCTACACCCGGCCCTCCGTGATGAAGAGCTCCCGGATTCAGCGCTGGTTCAGGGTCCGGGAGGCCGGAATCTGGTGTAGCCGGGACGGGGCACCAGGGGTGCGTACTGAGACCAGCAGCAATGTGCTTCTTGTGACCTCTGGATTTGAGTTCGCAGGAGGGAGGCGAAGATGCCCGATTTCAATCATCTGCCCACGCTGTTGGCCGGGCCGATCCTCCGGCGTGTGGAACCGACCTCGGTCTCGGTCTGGGTGGCGACCTCCGTGGCGAGCACGGTCGAGGTCGGTGTCTGGGAGGGCGCGACGGCCACCACGGCGGGGTTCTTCGGCAACGGCACCGCTGCGCACCGAGGCAGCGCCCCGACCATCAGACTCGGGCCCAAGCTGCATCTCGCGCTGGTGACCCTTGATCTGACGGCCACGCCTCTCGTTCCCGGTGTGAACTACGCCTACAACGTGGTCTTCAACGGTGCCGAGGACCTCGGCACACTCACGCTGCTGGAAGACTCGCTGGTCGAGCCCACGCATCTGGCAATGGGCTACGTGCCGGGCCGACTCCCCGGATTCGCCCTGCCGCCGCTCGAGATCGAGAACCTTCACCTTACGCACGGCTCCTGCCGCAAGCCCCACGGGTTCGGGGCCGACGGGCTGGCAGCGCTCGACCTGTTGATCGCTCGTACCCACGAGAATGCGCTCGGCCGACCCCACCAGTTATTCCTCACCGGCGACCAGATCTACGCCGATGACGTGCCCGCCGGGCTGCTGCCGCAGCTCACCGTGGCCGGCAACACGCTCCTCGGGGTGGTCGAGAAGTTGCCGTTCGGGACCGGTACCGACATCGAGGCCACGCCGGAGGACCTACGCACGGGATGGCGCCAGGAGGTGACCCGGCAGGTCGCCCACTTCAGCAGCAACGAGGCGTCGAGCCACCTGCTCTCGTTCGCCGAGTTCTGCGCGATGTATCTGTTCGCCTGGTCGAACGTCCTATGGAGCGTGATGCGTACGGCCGATGAGGTGCTCGGCACCGAGCAGGACACGGCGACGGCGGTGAAAGCGCTGCCAGCTCATCTGAAATCGCTCTACGAGAAGGTCGACAATGAGGCGCTGGCCAAGGCGCGCGATGTTCTGCGCGAGGCCTACATCGAAGAACAGACCAAAGACGTCGAGGTGTTCCGTAAGGGCCTGCCGCAGGTGCGCCGGGCCCTGGCGAACGTGCCCACCTACATGATTTTCGACGACCACGAGATCACCGACGATTGGTACCTCGCACAGGAGTGGCGCGACCGGGTTCTGTCGACCCCTCTCGGTGCCACGATCATCCGCAACGGCCTGCTGAGTTACACGCTGTTTCAAGGGTGGGGCAACGATCCGGCGCGTTTCACCGGGCCCACCGACGAAGCACGTGTTGTGAGCCTGGCAGAGTTGTTGTTCGCCGGTGGCACCCCGGCGGTGGCGGTGGCCAACCAGTTGGACCAGATCTTCGGGCTCGACGGAGCCGCTCCCACGATCGCCTGGCACTACACCGTGCCCACCGGTCCGACGACCACCGTGGTGCTCGACACCCGGACCCGCCGCAACTACGCCGGACGGTTCGAGCCGCCCGGACTGCTGTCGCAGTCAGCTCTCGACCTCCAGTTCCCAGCGTCGCTGCCGGTGCCCGTGGGCGGTGGCGCGCTTATCGTCGTGTCGCCCGCTCCGGTGCTCGGCCTCGCCCTGATTGAAGACCTTTTCCAGCCTCTTATGGCCCGGGCGACGTCCGACTTCAAGTACGGCCTGGTCAAAGGTCGGCAGCCCGCCGTAAGCGGGTACCTCGACTTCGACCTCGAGGCCTGGGCGCTCGACCCTGCGCGGTTCGAGTCGTTCCTGGCCCGCTGCTCCGAGTTCGACAAGGTCGTGCTGCTTTCCGGCGACGTGCACTTCGCGTCCTCGGTCGAGATGGACTACTGGCGGCTCGACCGGCCGAGCGCGACCCGCATCGTGCAGCTCACCTCCAGCGCGCTGAAAAACACGTGGGAGGCGAGGGCCAAGCCCGCACTGGAGACAACAAAGGTGCAGCGCCTGTTGCAGGCTGCGAACTACCCGGCCCAGCGCCTGGGCTGGGATTCGCCGATCGACCTCGAGGGTAGGCTGCACGTGGTCGGCGGGCTCGTGCCACGTGCCCGCCGCGCGCTGCTGCGACGCGTACCCACGGTGATCCCGGCCGACAACTGGCCGGCCGGCACCCAGCTCGACGTACCGGCGAAATGGGCCTGGCGGGTGCGTCTGGTGACGGATGAGCGCACCGACGAGCCCGCTCTGCCCACCGACCCCTCGCGCCCGCCCGAGGGTCACAGCGCCCCGGTCACCCCGGATCTCGTCCCGACGCCCGCTGGCGCCACGGCTGGCTACGTCGCCGTGCTCCAACGGGCCGAGCAGCAGCTCAAAACCAAGATTGCCCGGGCCGCGGTGTTCGCCTCGCAGTTCGGGCTCGTCACCTTTGACGCCGCGGCCGCTGCGGTCAACCACTCGCTGATGTACGTGCACCCAGCCGGGATCAAACCGCTGGACCCGCAGGCGTACACAGCCCACGCCATCAGCCTGGCGCCGACGGCCGACCCGTTGCCCACCATCACCACGATCGTCTGAGGGGTGGCCATGGCCGGCGAACCACGCAACACGCTGCAGGAACTCGTCGGTGTCCTCCGCGACATCCTGGAGCCCATCGCCCTGGCCACCGGCGACGAGACTGCGCGCGGTGAGCTGCTTCGCACGCTGGGCCTCGACCCGGGCGCGGCCACGCCGGCGCTGAGTATCCCGCCCTCCGCGCTGGCCGGGGTTGACCAGTACCGCGCCCAGCGTGCGGGCGAAGCCGACCTGCAGGCCTTCCTCGACGCGTTCGCCGATCTCACCCAGATCGTGCAGGCCCTCGTCGACTTGATCAAGACCGCGCTCGCCGCTCAGCCCGGCGGGCCACCGGCGGGCCTGGTGGCCGAGGAGATGGCCACGACCCTGCTGAGTCAGCTGACCACCGGCTACCTGCGGGCCCGCCACCCTGGCGTCTACATCGTCGCCCATCTCCTGCAGCTGATCGAGGAGGAGTCGTTGCGCTTTGCCAACGTGCGTGATCTCTTCTTCCGTAGCGGTCAGTACATCGAGAAGTTCGGCGGGTCGATCGACGATCTCGACCACGAGGCGGACGCGGAGCGCGTCTCGGACGTCATCTTGCTGGTCGTCGGGGCGGTGCTCAGCGCGCGACTCAAAGCTGAGTTCGTGTACGGGTACGACGCCGGGCCGGGCTCCTCGAGCCCGCTGGCCGACGCGATCTCCGACCGTACCCTGATGCTGCAGTTCAAGGGCTCGACCGAGGACGCCCAGGGCCGGAAGGGCACCGGGACGCTCCTGCTCGGGGCCGTGCTGGTGCCGAAGGACCACGGCGGTGAGACGACCTTGATTCGCCTGCAGAGCCTGGCGGCGATCAACATCCCTCTCACCCCCAACCTGAGCATCACCCTGAGCCTGGAGACGCCGGACATCTTCTTCGACTTCGGCATCGGGCTGACCGGCCTGCCGCCGATGACCGAGGCATCGGGAAGCCTGCGGCTGGAGTACGCCTCGACCGGGCCGACGGTCGTACGTCTCGCCGACGGCGCCAAGGACGCCGTCAAAGCCGGCACGGTGGAAGTCTGGACGGTCACGGCGATCCCGGACAACTTCGGCGTCGTTGACGACGGCCGGACGCTCTCTCTGGTCGATCCCGGCAACGCCACCGAGACCATCGCCATCACTGCGATCGACGTGGCGGCCAAGCAGTTCACGGTCACCCGCGGAGCTGACGGCACGACGCCCGTCACGCACACAGCCGACGCCCGCTACAACCGCTCGCGCACCATCGTGATCGGCGATCCGAACGGCATCAACCTGCGCCTGGGCAAGCTCGGCCTGGAAGCCGGCCTGTCAGTGGCAGACTCGGTGGCCGACTACTCGGTGAAGGCCGACATCAAGAACAGCACCTTCGTGCTGGGCACCGATAAAGACGCCGACAACTTCCTACACACCGTGCTCAGCGCCATCACCCCGAACGGCAAGCTCGAGACGAAGTTCGACTTCGAGATCGGGTATTCGCGGAAGCGAGGGCCGTTCATCGGCGGCGGTGCCGGGTTCCAGCTGGCTATCCCTCTGCACGAGACGCTCGGGCCGCTGCGCTTCGACACGCTCAGCCTCGGTCTCGCGGTCGGCGACCGGGCCGGCAAGGAACCAGGCGTCAAGGTCGAGGGCGCTCTGAGCTTCGGTCTCGACCTCAGCGTGCTCAAGGTCAGCGTCGACCGCATCGGACTCAGCGGTCTGTGGACCTCGGACGGTTTCACTCTCGGCTTCAAGCCACCCACCGGGGCGGGTCTGGCCATCGCGTCGGGCCCGGTCAACGGCGGCGGGTTCGTCTCGTTCGATCCTGACCGTGGCGAGTACGCCGGCGGTCTCGAGCTGAACATCCTCGACAAGATCTCGCTCGTGGCGATGGGTCTCATCACCACCCGCCTGCCCGACGGCTCCGACGGCTTCTCCATCCTCATCATCGTCTCGGCCGAGAAGATCCCGCCGATCCAGGTCGGGATGGGGTTCGTGCTGCTCGGGCTCGGCCTGATCGCCGGCCTCAACCGGGCCATGCGTCTGGAGGCCATCGCCGCCGGGGCCAAGTCCGGCAGCCTCGAAAGTGTGCTCTTCCCCAAGAACATCGTCGCCAACGCGGCCCGGATCATCAGTGATCTGCGCACCTTCTTCCCGCCGCAGCGGAACACGTTCGTCATCGGAGCCATGGCCAAGATGGGCTGGGGCACACCGGCGCTGATCACGCTGTCGCTCGGGGTCGTCGTGCAGATCCCCCCGTTCAACATCGGCATCCTGGGGGTGCTCAAGGTCTCGGCGCCCGACGAGGAGGCGGCGGTCCTCAAGCTCAAGGTCGCCTTCGTCGGCGCCCTCGAGTTCGACAAGCAACGGGCCTGGTTCTTCGCCACCCTCTACGAGTCGCGGTTGCTGACCTTCACCATCGAGGGCGGTCTGGGCGTGCTCGTCTCCTGGGGCGAGGGGCCCAACCTGGTCATCTCGGTCGGCGGCTTCCACCCCCAGTTCCAGCCACCGCCCCTGCCCTTCCCGGTGCCCGACCGGCTGGCCATCAGCATCATCAACGAACCCCAGGCCCGGCTGCGGTTCACCGCCTACTTCGCCATCACGCCCAACACCGTGCAGTTTGGCGCGGCGATCGAGCTCTACGTCGGGTTCAGCGGACTCGAGGTCGAGGGCCACCTCTCCATCGACTGCCTGTTCCAGTTTGTCCCTTTCCACTTCACGGTGGAGATCTCGGCCTCGATCTCGCTCAAGGTTTTCGGGGCCGGACTGTTCAGCGTGCGCCTGCGAGGCACCCTCGAAGGCACCAGCCCGTGGCATCTCACCGGCACGGCCTCGGTCTCGTTCCTGTTCTTCTCCGTCTCGGCCGACGTCGACATCACCCGCGGTCTGACCCTGGCCGAGGTTCTCGCCGACGTGCTGCTGATGCCGCTGCTCGCGGCCGAGCTTGCCTTGACAGCCAACTGGACGGCGGAACTCCCCCCGGGTAGCGCACTCTCGGTTTCGCTGCGGTCACTTGAGTCGGAGGCCGCCGCGGCCGCCGGGCCGGTGCTGCACCCGCTCGGCCAGTTGCGGATCAGCCAGCGCCTCGCGCCTCTCGATCTCACCGTCGACAAGCTGGGCAACCGGCCGATCAGCGACACGCACAAGGTCTCCCTCTCGGTGGCCGGGGGTGCGCTCCTTCCGCGTGGTCCGGCATCGGAGATGTTCCCCATCGCGCAGTTCCAGAACCTGGCCGACTCGGCCAAACTGTCGTCGCCCGCCTTCCAGCCCGAGCCGGGGGGCCTGGTACTGGCCGCGGCCGGCGACCAGTGGCGCTCGAGCCGCCTCGTAAAGCGGCGCATCCGCTTCGAGGTCGTCATCGTCGACACCGGCTTCAAGCGGTTCCGGTCGCCGCTTTTCGCCTTCTGGAAGAGTCTTTTCGAGCACTTCACCAAGGGGAACGCAGTGGCCGTGGCCGAGTTCTCGGCCCGCGGGCAGCACGAGCGGCAACCGTTCACCGAGAAGGTGGGCCTGCGCCCCGGTGGGTACGCGGTCGTCGGCGTTGACGACAACCGCCCGCTCGACGCCACCGCGGCGCGCTTCGACAGCGAGGCGCAGGCCCGAGACCACCTGCGCTCGCTGATCGCGGCCGACCGGAGACTGGCGGGCGTGGCACACGTGTTGCCGTCCAGCGAGGTGAATCCGGCATGACCGAGATCGGCTCGTATTCCTTCTTGCCGTGGCTGCGCCAGGGCCTGGCCAACAACCTCCGGCCGCCCACCACCGGCACTCGGGCCACGATCCCGGTGAGCCTGACCCTGGCGGGCGACGCCGGGTTGGCCCCGCCGATCACCAAGGACGTAGAGCTATACGGACCGGGCGACGTTGTCGGGATCGATCGCCGGTCGATCGTGAAGACCGAGCCGCGGGCCTTCGCCACCAACTTCGAGTCGAACTACCTGCCGTACATCGAGTTCCAGGCCGAGGACTTCCCCTGGCGGTACACGCCGGAGGCGCCGGCCGGGCACCGGTTACGCCCCTGGGTAGCGCTGGCCGTGCTGAAGGAGGACGAGTTCGCCGACGGGGCAGGCGACCCGAGCCATCCGTTCATCGTGGTCGCGGCGGCAGATGCGGTGCTGCCGCCCCTCGACCAGGCCTGGGCTTGGGCACACGTGCACGTCGATGGTGACTTGGCCGACGAGCCCGGGCAGATCGTCTCGACAGACCTCGGCGCCGTTCTTCCCCGCCTGGCCTCCGTGCTGACCGCCGACCCCGACCAGGGGCACTCGCGGCTCGTCTGCCCGCGCCGGCTCGACGTCTCGACGACCTATCACGCCTTTGTCGTGCCGGTCTTCGAGACCGGGCGGCTGGCCGGCCTCGGCCTCGACCCTGCGCTCTCGCCCTCGGCGTCGCAGAGTGCCTGGGGCGCGGGCGCGGTCGACCTTCCTTACTACTACCGCTGGACCTTCCGGACCGGACCGTTCGGCGACTTCGAATACCTGGTACGACTGCTGGAGGCGCGGCCGATGGACAGCCGCGTTGGCCGCCGCGACGTCGATGTGCAGCACCCCGGCTCGAACCTGGTGAGCATCGACGACCCGGCGCTGGGCGGGGTGCTGCGGCTCGGCGGTGCCCTGCGTGTGCCGCCCAACTCGCTCTCGGAGGACGAGCTGGCCGAGTTCAACCGGTTCGAGAACTGGGACCGGGTCGGGTATCCGCAGCCCTTCCAGCGCGACCTCGCGGCGTTCGTCAACCTGGCCTCCGACTACAACTCCCGTACCGCCCCGGAGGCGCACGCGGCGACCTCGTACGACGCCACCGTGCCCGATCCCGACCGACCGGGCCAGACCATCGACGACCCGGACCCGTTGATCACCCCACCGCTGTACGGGCGCTGGCCGGCGGCGGTGTCGCGGCTGCTCACCGACGAAGCGGGCGCACCGCTCGAGCACGATGACAACTGGGTGCACCGGCTGAACCTCGACCCGCGGCACCGCCTGGCCGCCGGCTTCGGCACCGAGGTGGTGCGGCGCGCCCAGGAGACCTTCATGCTGGCCGCCTGGGAGCAGATAGGCGCGGTGATCGCGGCGAACCGACGCGTCCACGACGCGCAGGTGGCCAAACTCGTGGCCAGCGCGTGGTTCGTCAACACGCTGCTTCCGCTTGCGAGTGAACCGACCATCGCGCTCACCCGGCCGGTGCAGCGGAGGACGCTGGTCGACGGCATGACGGTCCACCGCCGGGTCGAGGTGAGCCCCGTGCCGCAGGCCGTCACGTCGGTGACGGCACGGCAAGTGCTGCGCCCCCGCGGACCGGTGGTACGCAAGGTCGCGCCCGGCCCCAATCTCCTCGACCGCCTGAACAAGGGCGAGGTGACCGCAGCCCCACCGGTGCCGGCGCTGACCAACACCCCGACCTTGGAGGATCTGGCGTCCGGTCTCTCCGGCTCCCTGCCGCCGTGGCTGGCGCGGCTGCTGCGCCGCTTTCCCCGGCTGTCCGGGGTGCTGGTGCTGCTCGGCGTGCTCCTGCTCATTCTCGCGCTCGTCGTGGGCGTGACCGGTGGGTCGGTCGCCATCGTGATCGCGGTCATGGTGCTGGTCGTGGCGGCTGTCGTATTCGTGCTGGCCCGCGCGGTGACCGCCGCGGGCCGCAAGCTGGCCGTCGCCGACGCGGTGCGGGAGACCGGGCAGACCCCTGCCGCTGTCGACGGGTTGCCGAACAGCCCGGACTTCGAGGTGGCCGTCAGTCGCGACGCCCCGGCTGCGCCGACGATCGGCGGGAGAGTCGATGGGCTCGGCACCGTCCTGTTCAAGGAGGCCCTGAAGAACGCGTCCATCCTGATCCAGGCCGACGTGACGACCCCGTCCCCGCCGCGCCCGGTGCAGCTTGACCTCGCCGTGCTCGTTACCGGCCTGGAAGAAGGACTCAACCCGGCCATCACCGTGCCGCGCCTGGTCGAGAGCGAGATCGCGCTGCCCGAGCGGATCCGTGCCGAGATCGGCAACGGCCTGGTCGAGGTGATGGCCTACCCGGAGATCGACACGCCGATGGCGAAACCCCTGATCGACCTGGCAGTCGACCACTTTCTCCCGAATATCGGCCTGATCCCGCCGAACACCATCTCGCTGCTGGAGACGAACCAGGCTTTCATCGAGGCCTACATGGTGGGCCTGAACCACGAGTTCGCCCGCGAACTGCTGTGGCGCGAGTACCCGACCGATCAGCGGGGCAGCTACTTCCGTCAGTTCTGGGACGTCGCGGGGTTCCTCACCGCACCCGGCGTCGACCCGGCAGTGGTCCGGGAGCAGTTGAAGGACATTCCGCCGCTGCACCAGTGGGCACCTGAGTCATCGCTGGGCGACCATGACCACCGCGAGGTGCCGGGCGACAACGAGCAGGAGGTAGTGCTGGTCGTACGAGGCGAACTGCTCAAGCGCTACCCGACGGCGGTGATCTACGCGCACCGCGCCGCCTGGCAGTTCACTCACGGCACCATCGACAAGTCGCTGCCTCGCAAGTTCGAGGAACCCGGCGACGGCGCCGACCGGGCGCTCGTGAAGACGCCGCTCTACGAGGCGGCCGCGGACCCCGACATCCGCTTCTTCGGCTTCGACCTCACCGTGCCCGAGGCGCGAGGCCTGGGCGACGACCCGGGCTGGTTCTTCGTCATCAAGGAGCGCCCTGGCGAGCCCCGGTTCGGATTCGACATCGGCGGAGGAGGCGACAAGCACGTCTGGAACGACCTCGGGTGGGACGACGTGCTGCCCGGTGGCAGGCCCGGAGACCACCTCGCGATCACCCCGGCCACGCCGACCATTTCGCTCACGCCGCCGCCGTCCGGCGCGACGACCCAAGAAGTCGAGCAGGCGAGCGACGACCGTGCCGTGCGCTGGCACGCAGGGGCCGACGCCGCCGAGCTGGCCTACATCCTGCAGCAGGTGCCGGTGCTGGTGGCCGTGCACGCCGCGGAGATGCTGCCGGAGGTGAACCAATGAGCAATCCGGAAGGGCCTGCCCCCGACCCACGGGCCGGTGTGGAGGCGTTGGATGACCACCTGCCCGTGCTGATGTTGCCGCTGCGGCTGGAAACGAGATTCTCCGTCCGCGACCAGGAGCTGTGGGTGCGGGTCTTCCCGGACGACATCGCGGTCGACACCTTCGAGGAGGTGCCCTCGGTGACGGAGAAGGACCACACTCGCCGCTTCTGGGCGCACGTGTGGTCCGCAGGCCTCACTGATCCGCCGCCGTCCGCCTGGCGCGCGTTGGTGGCGGCACACGGCACCGGGCGGTCGCTCTGGCTGTTGAGTAATTATCGGCCCGTCAACGAGGCCGACCGGCCCGTACGGCCGGAGAACACGGTGATCCTGGCGTCGGTGTCGACGCCGGCGGCCGATCGCGCAGCCGCCAGCCGGTATTGGGAGCGGCGCTGGCGGGCTCCCGAGGATCCGACTGAACTCGCCGCCGCACTGACCGAACTCAGGGCAGCGGTCGGTGGGGAACGGGCCACTGCGATTCTCGCAAGCCGCCCGGAAGGCCTGGACGCGCAGCCGCCCGAGGGCCGCACCCGGGCGAACACCGACGTCGTGGTCGCCACACTCGAGTTCCCGCCCGACACCGGCCCGCAGCGCGACACCCCGTGGTCGGCCCAGCCGCACGTCGACGTGATGCCCGAGCAACTCGTGCTCATCGGCATCGTCGACGGTGAAGTGGTCCTCGACCAGCTGGGCGGGGAGATCCCGACACCCCTGCCGGTCGGGCCCGATCCGTCGGCGCCACCCCCGGTGACCGCGACCGGCGACGAGGCGGGACAAGAGCCTCTCGTACCCGACGACCTCGCCTGGCTGGTCGATTTCGACCGGGCGGTCAGGAGTGGCCTCGGCTTCCGGGTGACCCTTTCGGAGGCGGCGTTCCAGCGCGGATTCGACACCTTGTTCGTGGTCGGAGTGAAGGTCGGCGGCGACGGCCGCAACCTGCTCACCAACCTGCTCGGCCATCACGAATCCGGCCGCGCGGGCCTCGACATCGTGCCCCAGGGCACCCCCACCAACAACACCGAGGAGTCTCCCGCCGGCTTCCGACGCGCCGAGGACGCCTACCCGATAGCGGCACGGGTGACCGCCTCTCCGGAGCCTCCGGTCGACGAGGTGGACGACCCGGCGGAGTGGACCGATGGCCGGTTCCTGGCCTACTGGCTGGGCCTGGCCCCGCAGAAGTTCGCCCATCTCGCCCACGCGGGCGGCACCGACGTCCGCGACGCCCGGGCAATGAACGTGGCTCTGTGGCCCGCGACGCTCGGGTACTGGTTCGACACCTTGATGGCTGCCGGCACCGACGACTCGAGCGCCATCCGCGAGTTCCACGACGAATTCGTCAGCGGTCGCGGACAGGTGCCGGCGATCCGGGTGGGGCACCAGCCGTACGGGATCCTCCCGTCGGTCGCCTACCGGCGACTGGAATTCTCCGGGCGGCAACCGTTCCTCGGCCGGTTCGCCGAGGTGCTGCGGCTCGTGCGCGACCGCTGGGAGGTGTTGGCGGGCCGGCTTTCCCAGATCGGTGCGGGCACCGGTGATCCGCACCAGGTGCTGCTCGACGTGCTTGGCCTGCACCCCTCGTCAGTGGAGTACCGCAGTCGGCACGCCGAGAGCCTCGCCCATGTGGTCAACCTGCTGCGCCTACGCGGCCGGCCCGAGGCATGGGCGTCGGTGGTCGGCGCCGCGTCGCGGGCCCGGGCCCGCGGCCTTGGGGTGCTGGGCGAGTTCGGGTTCGAGATCGGCGACGAGCTGGCCCCGCAGCTGTTCGACCTGTTCTTCCTCAGCAACCCGGTCCTGCTGACCGGCCCTGTGATCGACGACGTGCCGCTGTCGGAGACCGAACTCGTGCGCGCCTCCACCCCCGACAACCGCAACTACCTGACCTGGTTGGCCGACTCGGCCCGCACCTCGCTCGAAACGCTCCGCCGCCAGCAGGGTTTCACCGACCCTGAGGGTCCGTCGGCGTTGCTCTACATGATGCTGCGCCACTCGATGATGCTCGGCTACCAGAACGCTGCGCTGCAGCTCTACCAGGACCGCGAGATCCTCGACGCCGAGCAGGTGCGGCTGGCGAAGCGGGAGGGCGAGTTCGTGCACGTGGCGCCCGATTCGGCGGCCGTCGACAGCCGGTGGCACCACCTATATCAGCGCGAGCCCCGCATCGTCGGCGAAAGCGGCCTCCTGGTCGCCGAATTCATTCCACAGATCCTCGACGAGGGCTCCGCCGCCGCCCATCTGCGGAAGCAAGTGAGAGCGGTCGAGCACCTGGCCGGGCGGCCCACCGCGAAGCTGGAGCGGGTCTTCGCCGAACACATCGACATCTGCTCCTACCGGCTCGATGCGTGGTTCCAGGGCCTCACCCAGGCCAGGCTCACCGAGATGCGTGGGCCGGAGCCTACCGGGCTGCACTTGGGAGCCTACGGCTGGCTCGAGAACGTACGGCCCAACCTCCAGCCCCCGACTGAGCTTTCACTGGACGACGAAGAGCTTCGCCTTGCGTTCCAACCTGCCGGTGAACGACTTCTGCGAGACCCTCGTAACGCCGGGTACCAGCACGCGCCTTCCCTGAACCAAGCCGTGACCGCGGCTGTGCTGCGCAACGGATATCTCAGCAATGCGACCCCGCAGACGCCCAGCCCGTTCGCGGTGAACCTCAGCTCCGATCGGGTGCGCCGGGCGATCGCCGTGATCGAGGGGCGGCAGGCCGGGCACAGCCTCGGCTCGCTGCTGGGCTACCAGCTCGAGCGCGGGCTGCACGACCGGCACGACGAAGCCGAAGTCGATGTATTCATCTTCGCGCTGCGTAAGGCGTTCCCGCTGCGGGCCGACCGGCTGGAGTCGACCCGGTCCGACAACGACACGCCCGTGCAGCAGATCGAGGCCCGCAACGTGGTCGACGGCCTCGCGCTGGTCGAGCACGTCGAGGCCTCGGGACGGACGGAGTACCCGTTTGGCCTGATCCTGCCGGATGCGAGCGCCGCCCAGCAAGGCGTGCTCAAGACGGAGATCGAACGCCTGCGCGACACCCACGACGCGGTGGCCGACGTAGGCATCGCCGAGGGCGTCCACCAGATGCTGATGGGCAACATCGACCGCGCCGCAGCGTCTCTGGACGCTTTCGGGGCCGGTCAGATGCCGCCATCGCCGTCGGTGGTGACGACGCCGCGTAGCGGGGCCGGCCTCACGCATCGGGTGGGCCTGCACCTGCGGCCGGGGCTGGCAGCCGACCACGCGGTCGACGGAGTGCCCGCGACGCCCCGGTCGATGGCCGAGCCGGCGGTCGACGACTGGCTGGCTGGGCTCCTGCCCCCGGCGAACTTGGTCGTGGTCGTGGTCCGTCTCGAGGATCCGACCGGCCCGCCACGCGAGCGGGTCATCACGCAGGCCCAGCTCGGGCTGCACCCGATCGACCTGCTCCAGCGGTTCTCCGCAGGGGAGGAGCAGGCGATGACGGCTCTCGACGACCGCATCACCCGGTTCGTGGCCGGCGACCTCCGCCCGGACGGCACGGTCACCATCGCCTACACCCAGCCGGTGGCCGGCAAGGTGACCTTCTTCGAGCTTGAGGCCCTGCTGCGCCGTCTGCGCGACCTGCTGCTCCCCGGGCGAGTTCTGCTACCGCCCGACCTTGTACCGCCCGGGCAGGCCCAGGAGTCGCCCTGGTCGGGCACCGCCGTGGTCGACGAGGAGTCCGACCTCCCCGTCTTCCGGCTGCCCAGGCTCGCCGCCGCCCGCGCCGGCATCACCCCCTCCCTTGAAGCCCTCCGCACGCTCGCGGCCGAGCTCGATCAAGTCCTCACCGAGCCCGTCGACACGCAAGCCGTGATCGCCGCGACCGACGCCCGGCTGACACGGTTCGTCGACGCCGCCGCCGATCTCGCTCTCTGCGGGCTGCCCGGCGCCGGGTTCGGGTTCGCCCTGCAGCGTAAACAGGTGCTCTTCGCTGCGCTGATCGGCAAGGTCGCGGGTCTGCTCAACCGCTGGCAGGACCGCCTGGCCTCCTTCGCCGACCTCCTCGAGCGGGAGACCCACTTCCCTCCCACCGCGGTGGCCGACCGGTTCGCCCTGCTGGGGGAGGCGGAGCGGCTCGTGGCCGTCTCGCCGACCACGCCGCTCCCGGCCACACCGGCGCAGTACCGGACGAGGGTGCTGCTGCGCAGAGCCGACTTCGTCGCCAAGCAGACCGATTTCGAGGCCGTCTCGGGCACGACGACCCGGTCGCTCGCCTCCCTCCTCACTGCGGTGACGGGCGCGGCCGCCGACCTGGCCGACTTCGACCCAGTGCGTCTCGACCTGGCCGCCGACGCGACCTCAATCGTCGATCTGGCCCGCGATGTGCAGCTGGCAGCTGCCAACCTCGTCACCGACCTCGACGACCGCATCGCCCGTCAGCTCCAGGCAGAGACCGACTACGCGGCGGAGGTCACCCCGGCCGGGCGGGTCGACACCGCTACACGGGCCGCAACCGCACTACTGGGAGACGATGCGCTGTTCGTCCCCGAGTTCTCCTTACCTGCCGCTGAGGGCACGGAATTCATCGACGCCTTCCACGCCTCCAATACCCTGCTCGCCCACCTGACGACCGATCCTGGGCTCGACTTCCCAGTCGACGACTGGCTTCACGGCATCGCCCGGGTGCGCGAGCGGATGAACGCCTGGGAGGCGGTATACCTTCTGGCGCCACCGCTGGCCCGGGCTGGGGGGCAGAGTGCCGAACCCGTTCTGCACCCGCTGCAGCTGCCGTTCGCGCCCGGCGAGAGCTGGCTGGCGATGGAGTTCCCCGAGGGAAGTCCTCTCGACCGCGAACACCTGCTTTACACCGCGCACTACGCCGACGCCCCGACCGCGGGCGGGCGCTTCTGCGGTCTGCTCCTCGACGAATGGTCCGAGGTCGTCCCCGAGTCCGAAGAGACCACCGGTGTCTCCTTCCACTACAACAAGCCCGATTCCGAGCCGCCCAACGTGCTGCTGCTGCTCGCCACCCCGGTGGTCGACGGTGCCTGGGCCTGGCGCGATGTGGTGGACGGAGTGCGGGAGGCGCTCGAAATGGCCCGGTGCCGCGCGATCGAACCGCGGCATCTGAGCAACTCCGAGTTCGGATCGCTGCTGCCGGCCACGATCATGGCGCACACCTTCACCCCGATCACGATCGCCCTCGACCTGACCGCGAACAATGCGGTCGCTGCCCGCGCGGAGGCCCGCGATGCGTGAACGCGACATCCCCGACATCGAGGTCGCGGTGGCCGAGAGGCGGCACCCGACCATCACCCTGTGGAACCGGCTGGAGACGCGGCCGCGGAAGCCCGACTTCCAGCGCGCGCTGCGGGCCGAGATCCGCGACCCGCTCTGGATGCTCAGCCGACAGTGGCAGCTGGGGGAGTTCCAGGCGGAGGACGCCGGGTCGCCGGTGCGGGCCGAGATCCTAGTGGGCTCCTCGCCGCTGGAGCAGTATCGGGCGGGGGTCGCCCCGGCGTCGCCGCTCGAGGCCGATCTGCCGCTGGAGGCCCGGGTCGAGCGGCGGCCGGTGCCGTTCGCCCGCGCCGAGCAGCGGATCGCCCTCGACCTTCGTCTCGCGATGGGCCGACGCTGGCTGAAGTTTGCCACCACCATCGCCGACCTCGACGACGCCTACATCGACCGGTATGGCGTCGAGACGCCCGACCCCCTGATCGAGGCCTCGGCCGGGATCGTCGCGCACCGGGCGGTCTGGCAGGCGGTCTCGGCGGTGGCGGGCCGGGCAATGGACGGCTTCCGCCTCTACGAACACCTGCGGGCCGACCCGCCGGGGCACGCCTCGGACGGCATCGCGGGCGTTCCGCCCGGCCGGGGCGACGACCTCGACGCACTCGGCGACCGGTTCGTGAGCTGGTTCGAGAAGCTCATTACCCAGCCGCCGGGGGATCAGGACGCTTGGCGACCCGATGCCCTCGAGTACCGCTTCAGCGTCACGGCGGCCGACGGGGAGGCGCTCAATGCCTACGCCTACCACCAGGGGCACCTCGACTGGTACGCACTCGACGTCGGCGATACCTCGTCACCGGTAGCCCCTGCCACCGAGCCGCTGCGCGCCGTACTGCCCGCGCCCGTGACATTCGAGGGCATGCCGGCCAGCCGCTGGTGGACCTTCGAGGACTCGCGTATCAACCTGGGCGACCTCCAGCCGGGAACCATCGACCTGGCCAAGCTCCTACTGATCGACTTCGCGTTGGTCCACGGCAACGACTGGTTCCTATTCCCGCTGCCGCTGGCGACGAACACATCGACCCGCATTCGCGGCCTGACCGTCACCGATGTCTTCGGCGAGCGCACCTGGCTCGACGCGGCCGGTCAGGGCGTTGAGCAGGACTGGCAGCGCTGGAGCATGTTCAGCCTCACGGATCCCGCGTCGACGACGGCCGACACGCGGTTCGTGCTGCTGGGCACCTCCGACCGGGTGCAGGAGGGCAAGCCACTAGAGGAAGTGCTCCTGACCCGCGACGAGATGGCCAACATGGTGTGGGGTATCGAGACCAGGACCAGCCTGCCCGACGGTAGTTCGGTGCCCGGGCAGGAGGCAGCCCTCGAGCGCCACGGGTTCCATGAACGGCTGGCGGCCCAGAACCCGCTACCGGTGCCGGATTCCACTGCGCCAGTGCGCTATCAGGTGATGTCGGAGGACGTGCTGGAGAACTGGATCCCTCTCGTCCCGGTCCACGTGCCCGACAACAATCGCGAGATCCAGTTGCAACGGGCGGCGCTGCCCCGCACCGTCGAGGGTCGGCCGGGCCAGCCGGAGCGTGTGCGGCCGCTGACCGCGCTGCTCCGAGAGGGGCTGGACGCCAGGCTCCCGTACTTCATCCACGAGGAGGAGGTACCCCGCGCCGGGGTGCGGGTGACGCAGTCGTACCAGCGCACGCGGTGGTACGGCGGGCGCACGGTGGTCTGGCTGGGTGTACGCAAGCTGCCCGGAGGGGGCGAAAGCACCAGCAATCTGGCCTTCGACCAGTTGCGTACCTCGCCTCGGGCCGACGCATGACCCAGCCTGTGCTGCGAGCACGGGATCTGCTGCAGACAGTGTGAGCCGCAGTAGGGCGGAAGTGGTCAGTCCATCGCGGTCGTCCGCGATGTTCGGTTCGCTCATCTTCGTCTTCTTAGCGGCCTCGGTGGAGACCATCCAGATCGACAGGGTGACCGCCCGACATCACGGCGGCGGCAGCTGCCCCCGACGAGCCCGGTCACGAACGAATGCCAGCGGACCGGCGGCCTCGGCTACCCACGAGTACCAGATGTCAGTCCGGTTGGCTGCGCCTGTGGCGGCGAAGAGGTCAGTGAACTCGCGCCCGTCGGCCAGCCGGACGGTGCCGCGCGGTGTCATCTGGGCCTCGGCTGGGCCGATCATCGGAGGCGGATTCAGCCGCAGCGAAGAGCCGGCCTCGACAAGGCCCAGCGGGACGAGGTCGGCCAACGCGACGTCATACACGATGGCTAGTCCGCGACGCGAGCGAGGCAGGCCGTAGGACGGCGCGGTCGACGCGACCGACGGGCCGGAGCCGAAGAAGCTGGTGGTGGTCTGAGTCAGATCCGCTGCCGCCACGAACGGCCGGATCCGGTCCAGCGCGTCGCGGATCTCCGGGTCAGCGCCCTCGGCCTGGAAGTCGAACAACTTCAGACCCGAAACCAGCAGGCGGAGTCCCTCGGTGTAGACGGGAAGCCCCCGTTCGACACTGACGAGCAGCGACTCACGGGCTTCTTCGAGGCGGGCGGGAACCGGTTCGTGGGACTCCTGTTGCTCCCGGATCAGTTGCCACGCGTGAATCAGCGCGCCGTCGGGCATCCACTGCATCCAGTTCGCGAGATTCCGGGGCCAGTTGTGTAGCCGTTCCAGGTTGCTCGTGCGAAGCAGGAAGTAGCCACCGACCGCTGCCCCCGCCGGATTCTCCGTTTTGCGATAAAGCAGGCCTTCGGCCTGGTCACTGATCTGTCCGGCGAGATTCATGGCCCCGACGGTCAGGTACCCCAGGGTCGCCTCGACGAGGTTGTCGTTGGTTGCCACGGTCAGCGTGACGTTGGGTGTCTGCTCGTCGCCCGCCGGTTGCACGGTCACTTCCAGTCCCTCGGCGGCGGGCAGCGCGACCATTCGCCACGGGATCCGCGGTCCGCCGATCTGCAGCATGTGGGGCCGGCGACAGGTGGGGAACAAATAGACGACGGCGTCGTCGTCCCAGTGGGCGACCGCATCTGGCCAGGGACTCACCCCCCACACACCGTCGACACGCGTCCAGAGCCGAACCCAGAGCGACTGGAATGCGGGCTCGGTGAATCTGCGGCCGCCGCCGACCGGCCCGCTCTTGAGGACCACGGTGCGTTGCATCGACTCGTGCGGTGAGATCTCCCAGAGGGCGATGTCGTGGTTGGGGGATCCGGGAGCGGAGGTGACTGTTTCCGTCAGCCGGTCGCCCGAGGGCAGCGTCACCTGCAGCGCGTACTGGCCGGCCGGCAGGTCGAAGCTGGAGCGTTGGTTCACACGGACGGTGCGCTGGTCGATCACGTGAAGGCCGTCGTCCAGCACGTCGACCACCACCGGAGCGCCTTGCAGAGCCTGTTCGTGGGACCGCAGGTTGAGATGAAAGCTCATCGGCTGACCGCCCTCAGCGTCTGTGCCGTGGTCGGCGGATTGATCAGTTCGGTTCGGCTCACCGGGTCGTATGTGTGGTCCTCGAACTCCGCGCCGATCCGGTAATATCCGGCCTTGACGGTGACATTCCATTTCTCCGGTATTGGCGGCTTGCGTTCAGTGCGTCCGGAGTGGTGTGGCTCGTAGAATAGTGTCGCCCGCCCGAGCGCGGGTTCGGGGTAGCAAGCCAGCGTGAGCTCGACGTCCGGGGGACCATCGAGGCGGTAGAGCACCGTCGGCAGGAATGCGGGACCTTTCGCGGTGGGCATCGGCCGTCCGGCCTCGGCCTCCACCAAGCTGTCGATCGCCATCGCGATGCGATCGGTGCGCACCACCCAGTCGGCGAATTCGTCGGTGACCGCCGCGCCGCCCTTCAACGCGTTTATCAGCGCCGCCGTGAAGTATGAGACGTTCTTGGTCCGGCTTCGGGCGGTCGCGAAAGGCGTTGAGGATTGCAGCGTGAGGTCGTGATCGCAGTGCCGCCGGCGCGTGGCGTCCGGCCGGTCGAGCGGATCCGCCGTCGCCCCGCCGAGGGGTACGGTCACCCCGGGGACCACCTCGCGGCAGGCGTCGATGAAGAAGCACTGGGTGCGAGGCGAACGCTGCAGGAATGCAGTGCGGGTGCTGTCGAACGCGAATGCACCGCGGAAGTGGTTCCCCTCGTACCGACCGAAGTCACTGGCCAGCAGCAGCTGTTCCTCGCTCTGGAGACCGTGCCCGCAGAAGTAGAAGACGGCGACGTTGTTCTCGTCGGTCGCGCAGCGCTCCTTCCAGGCGTCGTATGCCTCAGTGATCGAGTCGATCGTTGCGTCGAGATGGCCCGCCCTCAATCCGTCGGGTTCGGGATCCGTCGGTGACGGAGAGACACGGAGGTCGATGGAGGCGAGCGGGGCAGTCCACCGGTTCGGATCGCTTTCGCGGAGCCAACTCGCGAACGCCAGCGCAGATCGGGGCGGCGAGGTGAGCTGACCCAGGTTCCCGTAGCGCAGCGGATCCGTGATCGTCCGGCCGCCGCCACCGGGCAGGTGTCCATAGCCACCGACCCCGATGACCAGCGCGTGCATACACGGTCCCGGCCGGTCCGCCTCGAAGAACATCTGCGTCATGAGGCTTCTCCCAGCCGGGTCGCAAGGCGGTCATAGAAGCTTGGGCGGACGAAGTAGGTCGAGTGCGCGGCGAAGGCGCCCTTGCCGGTCGAGTACCGGAAATCTCGTACGCCGTCGAAGATCCTCTCCGTCGCAAAGCCCAGGATGTCGTTGAGATCGAAGACGTTGATCCAACGACCGACGCCGGGCGGCTTCGGAATCCGATCGGTGGCGGGGTTCGCGGGTGCCCGAACCGCGTCGAATAATCCCAACTCGGCGAACACCCCGACCTGGGACCCGACCGTCACGAGGACGTCGCAGGCCAGATCTGGCTGCAGACCGGACAGCAGGTCGTAGACGATGTTGCCGCCCATACTGTGTGCGATGACGATCACTTGCGGATCGTCCGTGGTGCATGCCTCGCGGGCGCGACGCAGATCGGTGGCGATGGTCGTCGCGATCGGCCCGTCGGCGCGGAGCCGCTCGCGCTGGCGAAGGTAGACGAGGATGTCGCCGAGGAACATCGACGCCGAGCGGTTGAGCGACGGCCGCAGAGCCTTGACGGCGAGCCGGCCGGTCATCCGCCCGGCCGCGCCCCGGATCCGCGAGAGACCCTCATAGACCCGCAGCAGAGCCCGGTCCGGCCCGAAGGCCTCCTCCTCGTCCGCGCTTTCGCTCAGGTCTTCGGCAAGCCGATTGATGACCTCGATGTCGTCCCGAGCGGTGTCCAACCAGGCCGGTCGGGATAGTTTCGCGGCGCGCACCGCAAGCCGCGCGAATCCGTCCGCCTCCTCCGGGTCGACATCGTCCGCAGCCGTGCCGAAGAGAAGGTCGATCCCGTCGGCGAACGAGTTGCGGGCCACCAAGAGGACGACGCGATCATCCGGTGGCGGCTCGGACTCCCAGACCTCGCCCAGCAGGATCGCAGGCGTCTCCTCGCCGGGCCCGAAGACCTCCTCGTCACCTTGCGGCAGCGAGGCATGCTCCCAGGCGAAGGCAGCGGCCTGGCCTCCCCAGTAGGGTGCGAAGAAAGAGACCTGGCCCGTTGCGGGCACGAGGAAGTTGCGCATGAGCGCCGCTCGCGCGGCCTCCGACTTCGCGTACCCGGGAGGGCGGCGCGTTGCAATACCGTGGACGAAGACGATCGGCATGGCACCACCTCCTCACCTGCATAGCCATTCGGCGCGGACCTTGCAACCTCCTTCGGCCAAGCTCCTCCTCCCTTCTCCGTACGACTTGAGTAGGACACGGCGCCAGCCGCAGTAGACCTGGGCTGAGGCTCTACGCCACCCCTCAGCACCCGCACGCCGAGATCCTGCTGAGCTTCCCCGGGCTCGGCATCCAGCTCGCCGCTCGGATCCTGGCTGAGATCGGGGACAACCGCACCCGCTTCGCCGACGTCCACGAACTGAAGGCACGCGCTGGCTCTTCGCTTGTCACCAGGGCTTCCAGCAAGAAGTCGGCCGTCACAAGACGGTGGGTGGAGAACGACCGGCTCAACCAGTCGGCTACCTCTGGGCCTTCGCCTCACTCCGCGCGTCTGTCGGAGCAAACGCCCAGTACCGACGACGCCGCGAGCACGGAGACCGACCCTCGGCCGCCCACAGGAACCTCTTCAACCGCATGATCAGACGGCTCTATCACTGCCTCCAGCACCGCAGGCCGCTCGACGAGCACATGGCGTCCCCGCCGAACTCGCCGCCGCAGCTTGACGCGTTGGCATCGTGAGGTGTATTCCTTCATGCCTTAACACTGCTTAACTCACCCGAAAAACACTGCTTAACTCACCCGAACCAGCCCGCTGTTCGAACCCCACCGACCATACGAGCAGATAGAGAACAGCCAGTTAACATGTCATTCGAGGTCCGGAGTCGAACGCTGCTCGAACTTGTTCGACGTATTCGCAGTTCAGCGGACGTGAGGACGGCCTCCGTCTGATCCTGTGCTCCGTCAGAGAGTCGATCGGCGCGAAGGCCGTGGTCGTGAGCCTGGAGCATCAAGGCGTCCTGCGGGATGCGCGTTCGCGGAAGTCTCACACATCCAGACGGAGTTGTACGCGTCCGACCGTCCGGGGCGACGCGTTGTTCGAGTTATGCGACGCCCTGCAGCGCACGCCTGGCGAGCCGGTGGAAGCGTCCGTCAGCCGCGGCCCAGTACATAGTCGTTTTCCGCGACTGCGTCGGTTGTACAGTGATCCGACGCGAGCTAGGGGTCGGGGAGTGACATGGGGCGCGTGGTTGCCGTCCATGGGGTCGGCAAGCAACTGTTAGGTGAAGAGTCCTTGTTGAAGGACTGGGAGCCGGCGCTTCGTGACGGTCTGCGTCGGGTTGGGGTGTCCGGGGGGAAGGCGCCGGACATGGAAATGGCCTTCTACGGTGACCTGTTTCGCCCGAGGCACCGGCATCTGGCAGTGGGTGACCCGCCCTATGGCGCGGTCGACGTGGCGGAGGGCTTCGAGCAACAGTTGTTGTTCTCCTGGTGGGAAGCCGCCGCGGCTGTTGATGAACGTGTGGTCCCGCCTGGGGCTGGAACGTTGGCGCGCACGCCGCGCTCGGTGCAGGCGGCCCTGCGTGCGTTGTCGAGGTCCCGATTCTTCTCCGGACTTGCGCTGCGGTCACTGGTTTTCGACCTGAAGCAGACCAGCCGCTATTTCTCGGATCCGGAGCTGAGGCAGCAAGCCTGCGACCGGGTGGCTGCGTTGATCGACGACGACGTTCAGGTAGTCGTGGCACATTCCCTCGGTTCCGTCGTCGCGTACGAAGCCCTGTGCGCCCGTGCTCCGCACGCCGTGCGTGCTTTCGTGACCGTGGGTTCGCCGCTTGGTGTGCGCATGGTGTTCGATCGCCTGCGACCAATTCCGGCATCGACCGGAGTCTGGCCCGGCGGCAAGGACCTGGTATGGACGAACGTGGTTGACCACGGAGATGTGGTGGCCCTGGTCAAGGACCTACGACCGCGGTTCGGCCCCGGAGTGGTCAATGTGGCCGTGCACAATGGCGCACACGCGCATGATGCCACTGCCTACCTCACAGACTGCGCCGTCGGCGAGGCTGTGGCCAAGGGGCTGGATGCCCGTCGATGACGGGATCAGGCGGTACCTGATCGCCGCTGCCACGACCCGCCACCTGCATCCGCGCGCCGCTGCCTGGGACCGTCCGGAACTGGCCGATGCCCTCGACCGTGTGGTGAGGCTCTTCACCCAGCAACTTGGCTATTGCCACGTTCCCATCCTCGGAATTGATCCGGCCAAGGGAGAACTGACTGAGAGGCTACGGAAGTTCTGCCGGTCGCCTGAGCGCCGACCGGACGATGTGATCGCGGTGTACATAGCCGGGCACGGTGAAGTCCTCGACGGCGGCAGACACGTTTTGCTCACTTCCGACACTGATCCCGATGATCTCCACGGTGCCCTGCAGACTCATGCGCTTGCCGACACGATGCTGCTCGGCACCGGCGTGCGGCGGGCCTTGCTCCTGCTGGACAGCTGCTACTCCGGACATGGCGGCCAGCAGGTCATCGCCACCGCGCTTGCCGGCATGCCACCTGAGTGGGGTGACGAGGGAAACACGGGCCTCGTGGTTGTCTCTTCGGCCCAGCCGAGTGAGCAGGCACTCGCGGGCGCCTTCCCGCATCTGCTCGAGGATGCGGTGCAAAGTCTCGGCACAGCCGGTCACGCCCCGACAGTGCTCGCCCTTGACGCGGTGGTGCAGCACATGAATGACCACCCGGAACGCCCCGGCTACCAGCACATCGGTCTGGCGCAGGTCGGACTGACGGGATCCGTGCCTCCCTTCCTGCCCAACCCACGTCATGATTCCCGGCTGGCGGACCTGGACCTTGCGCAGCAACAGGCCGCTGTGTGGGAGCGAATGGCCGAGCGGCGCGATGTGGAACTCCGCACACGGCTTTTGGTACGGGCCATGGGAAGTACGGAATCGAGGCCGTCCGCGTGGTGGTTCTCCGGACGACATCAGGCCTTGGCGGACATCGCTGCCTGGCTGGATGACGGCCCAGGGCAGCAGGACCGAGCGGTGCTCGCGGTCACCGCCGGGCCCGGGTCAGGCAAGACAGCCGTGCTCGGCCTGGTCGCCGCTTTGACACACCCCGAACGCCGCCAGACTGTGCCGGTTTACAGCATGGGGCTGGCTGTGCACCTGCTGCCCCCGCCGTCCAGCGTCGATGTCGCCATCTACGCACAGCACCTCAGCGACGACGATGTCCTCGGCGGGATTGCGGCCGCCGCCGAGGTCCGGGCCACGACAGTGGGTGAACTCCTCGATGGCATCGCGACGCGGGCCGTGACGCAGGGCAGAGCCTTTACCGTGATGATCGACGCGCTGGACGAGGCGGCTACACCCGACTCCCTGTGCGGCCAGGTGCTGCGCCCCCTGATCGAGCATGGTGAGGGGCGCATACGATTCCTGCTCGGTACGCGTTCCCACCTGCTGGATCGGCTCGGGCTCGGGCCAGGGCAGCGGATCGATCTCGACGCCGACCGCTACGCCGACCCCGAGGCCCTGCTGGCGTACACGATCCGCAATCTTGTAGAGGCGGATCCCGGGTCCCCCTTCCTCCGCTGCCGGAAAACAATGCGGTTGCAGGTTGCCCAGCATGTAGCCCAGGCCGCGGGCAGGTCCTTCCTGGTAGCCCGGACGACGGCCGGTACTCTCGCCCGCAGCCGGCGCCTTCCCGATCCGCTGGACGTGGCGTGGCGGGCGAGCCTGCCACGACTGCCTGGTGACGCAATGCGGCGTGATCTGACCGAGCGCCTTAGTGCGGACGACGCCCGCCGCGCCGTCGACCTTTTGCGTCCGCTGGCGTTCGCCGAGGGACAGGGCCTGCCCTGGGAGGGGGTGTGGGCCACTGTGGCGAGTGCTCTCTCCGGAAACGACTACACCGACGACGACCTGCTGTGGCTGCGGCGAGCCGCTGGTTCCTACGTGGTCGAGGCAACCGAAGTGGGCCGGTCTGTCTACCGCCTGTACCACCAGGCTTTCGCGGAGTACCTGCGCGAGGACGTCGAACCGGCCCCGGTTCACGCCGCCTTCGCCCACGCGCTGGCCAGCTGCGTTCCGTTCAGTCTGGAAGGTACACGCGACTGGCGGCGCGCTCACCCCTACATTCTGCGGCATCTGGCGGTACACGCCGCTGGTGGAGGAGTCCTAGACGAACTCGTGACAGACCCAGGGTTTCTCGTCCACAGCAGTCCGGACGCGCTCCTCTCGCATCTGCATACCCTCCGTTCCGACGCGGCACGGCTGCCCGCGATTGCCTATCGCACCACCATCGCGACTCATCGGAATGTCGGCCCTGATGAGCGGAGGCAGGTCCTTGCTCTGGCAGCCGCCCGTTACAACGCCGCAGAATTGATGTCCGAGTTCAACCACGGTGCCCCGCACCACTGGTGGCGGCCGGCGTGGGCAACTGGAAGCGTGCTCTCTCCAGCCCTGCGCAATGTCTTCGGCACGGCGGTCAGAGCCGTGGCGTGCGCGGAGGTGGACGGCCGTCCCGTCGCCGTGACGGGGGGCGAGGACCGGATGGTGCGGAGGTGGGACCTGCGCACCGGGCGGCAAATCGGTGAACCGCTCGTGGGCCACACCGGCACGGTGGACACCGTCACGTGCACTACGGACGGCGATTGGCCCGTCGCCATCACCGGTTCCAAGGACAAGACCATCAGGACGTGGGACCTGCGTACCGGTCAAGAGGTCGCAGTACCTTGGAGAGGCCGCGGGAGCCCGCAGGCCTCCGCCCCCGTCCTGATCGACGGCCGGCCAATCGAAGTCGTGGCGCTCCCCGATCACACGATGCGCATACGGGACGTGAAGTCTGGTGAGTGGACCGGCAAGGCCCTTGTCGGCCACATGAACAGGGTGTCCGGCGTGGTCTGCGTCGAACTCGACGAAGGCCCCGTTGCCGTCAGCGGATCGTGGGATGCGACGGTACGAGTCTGGGACTTGCGTACCCACCGGCAGATCAGCGAGCACAAGTGCGCCGGATTCGTCATGGCGCACTACTGCCAGGCGGTGGACGGCCGCACCGTCGCGACTGCCGTGGCGGGGCCGACGGGAGTGGTGCAGGTGTGGGACCTGCTTGAGGGCTGGCAGACCGGTACGCCCATGTCGGGACACACCAAGAACGTCGGCCGCGTGGCTTGCACACTGCTCGACGACCGTCCTGTCGCCGTCACGGCTTCCCATGACGAGACCGTCCGCCTCTGGGATCTGCGCACCGGCAGACCGATCGAGAAACTCTTCGGCCGGACCAGCCCCCTTCCGACGGTGGCCCCAGGCCTCGTGGACGGCAAGCCCGTAGACATCACCGTTACAGGCAACACGGCTCGGATACGGGACTTGAGCAACGGTAGACAGGTCGGTGAGATCACCCTTGAACACAAGGGGAAGGTGACAGGGGTCACCTGCACACTATTGGGCGGTCGTCCCGTCCTCGCCGTGACTGCCGAAGACGAATGGCCCTCCCTGAAAGACCGCCTCTCGCTGGACTATCCCAGTTTCCACACCAGGCCTCACACCCCTCCTCTCGCTCTACGCGTGTACGACCTCCATACACGCAAGTCGGTCGGGTATCCATTGGTGGACTTCCCGCCCGTCTGCCACTCCAACTGGCGGACCGCGGCGGCAACCACGCTGGTGCGTGGCAACCGCACTGCTGTCACGATCATCGCTGGTGGAGCCGTGCAGCGGTGGAGCCTGCGCACGGGCCAGGGCATTGGGAGGCCGCTCTCTGACGGTGTCAGCAAGACACTCACGGTGGCATCCGCCGTCTTCGGCGACCGGGCGTTCGCTATCACGGGCTGTGACGATGGAGTCGTGCGGCTCTGGGACCTGACCACGAGAGAAAAGGCGGCCCACCTCGTGGGGCACACCGGAGCGGTCACCACGGTCACGGGGACAGTGCTGGACGGACGCCTGGTCGCCGTGACTGGCTCTGACGACTGCACTGTTCGGATCTGGGACCTCATCGAGCAGCGTGCTGTTCAGACCATCCACCTGCCCGCTCCCTGCGAGGCGGTGGCAATGTCGGAGGACGGCACACTCGTATGCAGCTTCGGGCAAGACGTCGCCGTGTTCAGCAAGGCGACTTCCGGCGTCGGCGTATCCACGAATCACCCATAGCACCACTCAGCCCTCAGCCCTGCGGCGTTACTCAGCGCCCCACGGCCACCAGTCTCGTTGGTGTCCCGCAAAGTCTTTGTGTCTGCTGGTTGTTGATCCCGCCGTACGCGGCGCCGAAGACGAGTAGGACGAGGCCGAGGGTGAGGACGGAGTGGGTGAGTGGGGGGAGGGCGACGCTGAGGGAGAGGAGGATGGCGCAGACGACGGTGACCTGGTGGTTTCCGTAGCGGCGGCAGAGGCGTCCGGTGATCATCATGGTGATGACGGC